>NZ_VRVG01000006.1:0-103802 GCF_008040085.1 Methylobacterium sp. WL7
GGTTGCCCATCGAACCAGTCCTCGCGCGCGGCCCTCACATCCGACCGCTCCTGCTCGGCCGCGTGGACAGCCCCTTTTTACGGGTGATCCCATGCCGGGCGAAGAAGCGTGACAGGCTGCTCGTGCTCGCCCGGACGCCGCGTTCCGAGAGCCTGTCGCGCAGTTCCCGCAAGAAGGAGAGCGGGTGTTCTTCGTTGAGTCGAAGGATCAGGGCCGCCTGCGCTTCCAGACGCTGCGAGTTGCGGTCGCCGCCCATGGGCTTGGGCGCGATCTGCCTGTCCTGACGGAAGCGCTCGTACCAACGGACCGCGCTGGCCGCCCCGACACCGAAGCGTTTGGCCGCCTGAGGCCGCGATGCACCCGCTTCAATCGCAGCGACCACCCGCTCGCGCAGATCCACCGACAGGGCTGAAGGCATGGCGATCCTCCATCACAAGCCCATCCAGTGAATCACACGCCAGCCAGATCGCCTACCCCGCGCGATTCAACCCGCCAGGGCACGGCTCTAGGCGCGACGGCGCCCCCGAGAGCGATCAGTTCAGGACGACGACCTTGGAGCCGACGTTGACCCGGCTGAACAGGTCGATCGCGTCCTGGTTGATCATCCGGATGCAGCCCGAGGACACGCTCTTGCCGATCGAGAACGGCTCGAGGGTGCCGTGGATGCGGAACAGCGTGTCCTTGTTGCCCTGCCAGAGATACATGGCGCGCGCGCCCAGCGGGTTGCGCAGACCGCCGGCGACGCCGAGGCCGCTCTGCAACTTGTCCACCTCGCTGGCGAGCTTCGGGCTGCGGGCGATCATCTCCTTCGGCGGGTACCAATCCGGCCAGGCCTGCTTGGAATTCACCGTCGCGGTGCCGGACCACGAGAAGCCCTGCTTGCCGACGCCGACGCCGTAGCGGCGGGCGCGCCCACCCTGCTCGACCAGGGTGAGCTGGTGGGCGCGCGGGTCTACGATGATCGTGCCCGGCTCGTAGGGGCCGTTATAGGCGATCTCCTGCCGGAGATAGGCCGGGTTCATCTTCTTGTAGTTGAAGGCCTGGACCGGGAACACGTCGTCCGGGATCGGCCCATACGCCTTGGCGTAGTCGATCGGCCCGTCGTCGGGCGCGCGCAGCACGGCCTTCGCCTTGGCGGCCTCGATCGGCGAAAGACCCTCGGCCGGGGGCGTTCCGGCGGCGCGCCGGGGCGGCGCGGTCGGGTCGTCGAAATCCGGCGCGTAGACCGGGCCCGCCTGCGGCGCCGGAGCGGCCTGAGGAACGGGACGGACCACCGGCGGGCGGCCGGTATAGGGCAGATAACGGTCGCCGCGGCGGACGTAGAACGCGCCGTTCTGGTCCTGATAGAGCTGGCCGTCGTCGCCGAGCCCGTCGATCCCGGACTCGGCGACCGGGCCGCGACCTTGGGCGTGGGCCGTCGAGGCGAGCGCGAGGACGGTGAAGCCGGCCAGGAATAGGCGGCGGATCGGGGCGGACATGGCGCGGTTTTCCCTGGATGGCGCGGCGTCACCGGGAGCGTGCGGCGGCGCGCGATCGAGCAGGCCAGCACGAATACACGGCCAAGCTCATTCCAGGCCTTAGCAAAGATCACGCGGCATCGCCAAGTTGCACGAGTCCTCACCGGGCGAAGTCTGATGTCGCCGCGTGTACTTCTCCGCACTTGTGTTGCGTTCCTGCCTCAACCGCCTGCCCGCGCGTTCACCCTGATGCAGGAACGGGCGGGACGAATCCGGTTCCGAGCGGCATCGGCCTTGCGCCGGCCGGCAACCTCCGGTTGATGCCACCCACCGGCATCCCCGCCGGGCGAAGGGTCTTGGCCGTGCACGCGCGTGTGTTGGTGAGCGCTACAATTCTGGTTGCGGCCCTGCTTCTCGGACCGGGCGCGCAGGCCCGCCGCGCCGCGACGGCGGAACCGCCCAAGGTCACGGAGCCGGCCGGAACCTGGACCTCGGGGACCCAGCCCGAGCGCGATTGCGGCCGCGCCCGCCGCAAGTTCTGGGTGCCCCAGGAGGGCTGGATCGTCCGTACGGTGGTGTCGTGCCGCTGATGGGGTGGTTCCAGGTGCCGCACGATTCCGAAGCAGCGGTGCCTGTATCGGCGGCAATCCCGCATCCGGGCGAGAGCATGTTCTGCAGCGGGACCAATTTTTTCCGATTTTAGAAGACGGCCTATCTGACCCCTGACGTCGGGATGGCGGGTTTGGGTTGCCGTCCGTCCCGTCGATCCGCCTCGTCAGTGCGAGCGCAGCGCAGCAACCTGGGGAAACGCCAGGTTCGGAGACCGCGCGCCGCACTGGGTTGCTTCGCTGCGCTCGCAATGACGGCGTCGGCCGACCGGAGGCCGTACCGGCCGGCGCGTTCAGCAGAACGTCCTTCCTCCAAGCGAACTGGCACGCATGCTGCTTTGCCGAAGCGCCGCGCCCTGCTGCGGCGGCGGAGCAACGACGCTCCAAACAGCGGACGGTGTGAGTCCGGATCCCCGGCATGAGCGACCGCTTGGCGGTTCGCCTCACTTAGACGAGCACCAGCTATGGCCAGCTTCAAGACGGCGATGAAGTCGGGTCACCCCCCGACCCTGTTTGCGGCGTTCCTCTATTTCGATTTCTGCTTCGCCATCTGGGTCCTGAACGGCGCCATGGGCCCGTTCATCACCGAGACCTACAAGCTCACGCCGGCCCAGACCGGCTTCATGATCTCGCTGCCGATCCTCGCCGGTGCGCTGATGCGCTTCCCGCTGGGGATCCTGGCCCAGTATATCGGCCGCAAGAACGCCGCGATCACCGAGATGACCGTGATCATGATGGCGATGGCCTACGGCTTCTTCGCGGTCTCCTCGTACAACGACGTGCTCGCCATGGGCGTGCTGCTCGGCATCGCGGGTGCCTCCTTCGGCGTGGCCCTGTCCCTCGGATCGGGCTGGTTCCCGCCGGAGCACAAGGGCCTGGCGATGGGCATCGCGGGGGCCGGCAACTCCGGCACGGTGCTCGCCGTGCTGTTCGCTCCGCCGCTGGCGCAGGCCTACGGCTGGCAGACCACCTACGCCTTCGCGGGCGTCGTGATGCTGATTCCGCTCGCGGTCATGATCGTGTTCGCCAAGGAGCCGCCGGACACCGCGCACCAGTCGTTCAAGGAGCACGTCTCCTGCCTGTTCACCAAGGACGGCTGGGCGTTCTCGCTGATCTACGTGATCACCTTCGGGGGCTTCGTCGGCCTGTCGAACTTCCTGCCGACCTTCTTCTACGAGCAGTTCTCGGTCACCAAGGTCGAGGCCGGCCGCCTGACCATGCTGGCGGCCTTCATGGGCTCGGGCATCCGGATCGTCGGCGGCTACTTCGCCGACCGGATGGGCGGGATCGCGGTCCTGTCGGTGGTCCTGCTCGCCGCGATCGCGACCTTCCTGTCGCTGATGGCGACGCCCTCGCTCGCCGTGACCACGCTGCTGTTCATGCTCTGCTTCGCGGCGCTCGGCGCCGGCAACGGCGCGCTGTTCCAGCTCGTGCCCCTGCGCTGGCCGGCCAACACGGCGGTCGCCGGCTCGATGATCGGTGAGGTGGGCGCGCTCGGCGGCGCGATCCTGCCGAACGTCATGGGGCTGTCGAAGCAGTATACCGGATCGTTCTCGCTCGGCTTCGTCGGCTACGCGGTGTTCACGGCCGCGGTGCTGGGCTGCCTGATGCTGTGGCAGCGCAAGTGGGTCGGCAGCTGGGTCGGTCCGCGCGGCAAGGCGCTGGGCAGCGAGGTGGAGACCGGTCAGCTCCAGCCGGCGACGGTCTGAGCGGGTCTGCACGATCCCGACCCGCAAACGTCCGACGGGAGCCGCGAGGCTCCCGTTTTTCGTTTCCGCCGTTCAAATTGAATTCGTGCCGAGCCCCCTCGACGCATGGTTGCCTTCCGGTGCAAGAGGCGTTTGAATAACGAATACCAAAACGCGCACGTCCCTTCGGATGCGGCGCGAGGCGACCGCGAAACGCGGCGTTTGCTAGGGAGGAATGGTCGATGTTGAAGCGCGTCAGCGCCACCAACGCCGTGCTCGGCCTGCTCTGCGTGATGTATTTCATCACGTATCTGGACCGGGTGAACATCGCGACCGCCGGTGCCGAGATCATCCGCGAATTCGGCATGTCGAAGACCGACTTCGGTCTTATCCTGTCGGCCTTCGCCTACCCGTACGCGATCTTCCAGGTGATCGGCGGATCGGTCGGCGACAAGTTCGGTGCCCGGCGCACGCTGCTGGTCTGCGGCATGATCTGGGCCTCGGCCACGATCCTGACCGGCCTGGTCGGCGGCCTCGTCAGCCTGTTCCTGGCTCGCGTGCTGCTCGGCTTCGGCGAGGGCGCGACCTTCCCGACCGCGACCCGGGCCATGCAGAACTGGACGGCACCGGGCCGTCGCGGCTTCGCGCAGGGCATCACCCACGCCTTCGCCCGGCTCGGCAACGCCGTGGCGCCGCCGATCGTGGCGTTCCTGATGTACCATTTCGGATGGCGCACCAGCTTCGTGATCCTTGGCGGGGTCAGCTTCATCTGGGTGGTGATCTGGTACCTGTACTTCCGCGACGACCCCTCCGATCACCCGAAGATCACCGCCGCGGAGCTCGACGCGCTGCCGCCGCCTCGCAAGGTCGGGGCGAAGCAATCGGTGCCGTGGGGGCCGCTCACCCGGCGCATGCTGCCGGTGACGATCACGTATTTCTGCTACGGCTGGACCCTGTGGCTGTTCCTGGGCTGGCTGCCGAGCTTCTTCAAGGAGAATTACGGCCTCGACCTCAAGAACTCGGCCCTGTTCGCGTCAGGGGTCTTCTTCGCCGGCGTCGTCGGCGATACGGTCGGCGGCATGCTGAGCGACTCGATCCTCCATCGCACCGGCAACGTGAAGCTCGCCCGCCTGTCGGTGATCGTCGTCGGCTTCCTGGGCGCGGCCGCGAGCCTGGCCGGTGTGTTCCTCACCCGCGACCTGACCCTGGTGGCGCTGCTGCTCTCCTCCGGCTTCTTCTTTGCCGAGCTGGTGATCGGGCCGATCTGGTCGGTGCCGATGGACATCGCGCCGAAATATGCCGGCACCGCCAGCGGGCTGATGAACACCGGCTCGGCCATAGCGGCGATCATCTCGCCGATCGTGTTCGGGCTCATCGTCGACCTGACCGGGAGCTGGACGCTGCCGTTCGTCGGCTCGGTCGGCCTGTGCCTGCTTGGCGCCGCCCTCGCCTTCACGATGCATCCCGAGCGCGAATTCGTGGATCCCGTCACCGGGCCGGTGGGCCCCGTGGCGCCTGCGCCGGCCGGGGAGTAGCGCCGCGATGGTGGAGACAGCCGGACGTTCCGGGCCGCTCGCCGGCATGCGGGTGATCGAGCTGGCGCACATCATGGCCGGCCCGGTCTGCGGGCTGATGCTCGCCGACATGGGCGCGGAGGTCATCAAGGTCGAGAAGATGGACGGCGACGACACCCGCCGCACCGTCCCGCCGGCGCTCGAGGGCGAGAGCGCCGCCTACATGATGATGAACCGCGGCAAGCGCGGGCTGAGCCTCGACCTCAAGAACCCGGACGGCGTGGCGGTTCTGCGCCGCCTGCTCGGGACCGCCGATGCGCTGATCGAGAATTACCGCGGCGGCACCATGGAGCGCCTGGGCATCGGCTACGAGACCTTGCGGCAGGAGTTTCCGGCGCTCGTCTACTGCTCGCTCTCGGGCTTCGGCCGCACCGGGCCCTATGCCGACCGCGCCGGGTTCGACCTCGTCGCGCAAGGCATGAGCGGGTTGATGTCGGTGACCGGGGAGGGGCCCGGACGGCCGCCGATGAAGTGCGGGCCCCCGGTGACCGACATCACCGCCGGGATCCTGGCCGCCATGGGCGTGCTCGCAGCCTATACCCACCGGCTGAAGACCGGGCGGGGCCAGGCGGTCGACACCTCGCTGTTCGAGGCCGGCATCACCCATACCTACTGGCAATCGGCCATCGCCATGGCCACCGGGATCGCGCCGGGGCCGATGGGCTCGGCCCATCCGCTGAACGCCCCCTACGAGGCGTTCGAGACCGCCGACGGCTGGATCACCATCGGCGCGGCCAACCAGACCAACTGGCTGCGGATGCTCAAGGCGGTCGATGCCGAGGCCCTGGCCGAGGATCCGCGCTTCGCCCTCAACCGCGACCGCATGGCCAACCGCCACGCACTCGCGGCCACCTTGGCGCCGATCTTCTCGGCGGAAACCTCGGAGGTTTGGCTGGCGCGCCTTGAAGCCGGCGGCGTCCCGGCGGGGCCGGTGCTCGACGTCAACGCCATGCACCAAGACCCGCAGACGCTCGCCCGCGAGATGGTGGTGGAGGTCGAGCACAGCCGGGTCGGCCGGATGAAGACCCTCGGCTTGCCGGTGAAGTTTTCCGACACGCCCGGCCGGGTCCACGGCCCGGCGCCGTTGCTCGGCGAGCATTCCCGGGCGATCCTGGCCGAGGCGGGCTACACCGCCGCCGAGATCGACGGACTGATCGACAGGGGCGTGGTCCGCGAGACCGCGGCCTGATCCCTCCCGTACCCGGAGACGCAGCGATGAGTGCCACGCCCGCCACCGACGAGCTGCTGTTCACCACGGACGAGGCCGGGATCGCCCGGATCGTCCTCAATCGGCCGCAGGCCCGCAACGCGCTGACCTTCGCGATGTACCAGGGGCTGATCACCTGCTGCGAGGCGATCGCCGCCGATCCGGCCGTGAAGGCGCTGATCATCACCGGCGCCGGCGACAAGGCCTTCGCGGCCGGCACCGACATCGCCCAGTTCCGCAGCTTCGAGACCGCCGAGGACGCGCTGGGCTACGAGCGCTTCATGGACCGGGTGCTCGGCGCCCTGGAGCGGCTGCGGGTCCCGACCATCGCGGCGATCGCCGGGGCCTGCACGGGTGGCGGCGCCGCCATCGCGGCGGCCTGCGACCTGCGGATCGCCACCCGTGACGCCCGATTCGGCTTTCCGATCGCCCGGACGCTCGGCAATTGCCTCAGCCAGGGTAACCTCAAGCGGCTCTCGGGGTTGATCGGGCCGGCGCGGGTCAAGGACATCATCTTCACCGCGCGCCTCGTGGGCGCCGAAGAGGCGCTGTCCATCGGCCTCGTTGGCGAGGTGGTGGACGACCGCGCAGCCCTGACCGACCGGGTCGACGCCCTGGCGCAGCTCCTCGCCGGCCACGCGCCGCTCACCATGCAGGCCACCAAGGAAGGCCTGCGCCGCCTCGCCGAGGAGGAGCCCACCGCCGACGGCGCGCCGCATCCCGGCGATGACCTCATCCTGCTGTGCTACATGAGCCAGGATTTCCGCGAGGGCATGGAGGCGTTCCTGGGCAAGCGCACGCCGGACTGGAGCGGCCGTTGAATGCCTGACCGCGTAGCGTTACATTCGCGCGGCACATGAGAGATACGGCCCTTCTGTTATGGCGCTGTCCGAGTTCCCCCGTACCCGCCCGACGGAGCCCGATGCCCGAACAGGCGCGGGGGAGGATGCGGCTCGGGCTGAGACAGCGCGCCGAAATTTCGAGCGCGTCGCCGCGCTGATCGCCGCCGCAAACCCGCTGGACACCGACACGGACGCTGTGAGCGACCTCGACCTTCTCGAGGCTGCCACCGCGCTCAGCACCCAGAGGACGTGAGCGCAGGCATCGGGACTGCCGATGGCGGCCGCGCGCCGCCGCGATCGGTGCTGCGTATCTGTCTCGATGTGAATGTTTGGATCGCCTATCTGCTGGCTCTGCAGCGCGGCCGAACCGGTACTGCACCCATGCGCTTGGTCGCGATGGTGCAAGCTTACGCAGCCGGAGACATATCCCTTCAACTGACGGTCTCGCGCGAGATGCTATGCACCCTCGAACGGGTGCTGAAGCGGCAGGGCCTGCCGGACCACCTCGCCGAAGGGTTTCCTCAGGTCGTCGACGGGTTGATGCGCTGCGGTCCGGAACGGCTGCATCCGGCCGTGCTGACGGCGGGGCGCGACCAGCTCGCCATGACCGACCGCGAGGATGCGGGCGTGTTGGCCTTCTGCATCGCTGACCGGGTCGATCTGCTTGTCACCGACAACCTCGTGGATTTCGTCACGAACGACTCCGAGCGTCGCAACACGCAGCGCGTCGGCCGCTCGAACGGGACGACCCGCCAGCTCTTCACCCTGCTCCATGAGCGCGCCGACGGTGTATCGCTCGTCGTGGCCCACCCGATCGATGCGGTTGCTTGGCTCGCGAACGGATGCCGGCCGAACCCAGGTTCGCTGCGCCAGCGCTATCCCTGATGCGCCGGGCCGCCGCTCACCCCGGCTCCTGGCAGACATCGACCCAGGCGGCACCGGTCAACTCGGCCATGCGGCCGGGGGGGATGCGCACGGCGCTGTTCGTGCTGCCGGCCGCAGGAAACACTTCGTCGAAGGCCTGGAGCGAGATGTCGCAATAGACCGGCAGCGGCGCGGCAAGCCCGAACGGGCAGACCCCGCCGACCGGGTGGCCGGTGAGCGACTCGACTTCGCCGAGATCGAGCATCCGGACCTTGCCGCCGAACACGGCCTTCGCCTTCCTGTTGTCGAGGCGCGCGTCGCCGCGGGTCACCACCAGGGCGACCTGATCGCCGATGCGGATCGAAAGCGTCTTGGCGATCTGCGCCGGGGCAACCCCGTGGCCGGCGGCGGCTTCCGCCACGGTCGCGGTGCTGGTGGCCAGCTCGATGACCGTGATGTCGGGCGCCTTGTCGGCGAAGAACGCACGGACCGTCTCAAGACTCATGGAAGGTGTCCTTCGAGTAACGCAGGTCGCGGCGAGGGCGGCCGGTAGATCAGCGAAGCATCCGGACCATCCGCGTCGCCGGTCATAGAGGATGCGAGCGTGGCCGGGAAAGCGCTGCGGTTCGACCTGCAGCCAACTGCGCGCCGAATCGGGATGCGCCGCTGCGAAGCGACTATCTTTCGTGGCGGTTTGGGCGCAGGCTCGCCGCATTACCGGAAGGGCGGCAACAGGCTCCGGTGACTGAGGACGGCATGTCCCCGCCTGTGATCGGCGGACGAAAACATGGCAACCCTCCTCGCATTCCCGGCCACGCCGTCCGGCGCGGCGACGACCTATCAGGCCTACCGGTTCGCCGCGAACGGCAGCGTCCGCTCCACGGTCCCGGTGGACGCCCTGGACGACGACGCGGCCGAGCGCCACGCCACCACCCTGCTCGATGGTCACCGCATCGAGCTCTGGGCCCGCGGACGCTTCATCGCGCATGTCAAACCGTAGGCCATCGCCGCCGCGACCGCTCCGTCACGTCACCCGTCTTGAACCCAAGGATCGACCGCATGGCCTCCGAGAAGCAGCGTAGCAACCGTGAGACGAAGAAGCCCAAGAAGGCGGTGCCGAAGATGAATGCGGCGGCGCCCTCGCAGAAGAACCCCGTCTCCGCGGCCGTGAAGAAGTCCGAGGGACGCTGAATTCCGTCGGATCGGGCTTCGCGCAGCGGCATCGCTCTTCGCGCGACGCCGGCAGCGGTGCGAGGCGTGTCAATCACGTCTCGCAAGATCCGTTTGCGAGGGGCTTCCGATCGACGGTGCATTGAGCTTCGATCGTGACACGTCGTCGATTCCGAATTCCAGGCTCCGCGGCGCGGCACCGGGATGGCGGCGCTTGGCAGACTCGGTTCAGCCACCGCTTGGAGAAAAGACAGCGCTTTTCTCACCCGCTGATTAGCTGAACATCCCAAGCTAAGCGATCCGGAGTCCCAACGGAAAGGCGACTCTTGCTCAATCCTGTGCCCGTACTGCCCGGCCCGATCGGTGAATCCGCCTGCCCGCGCGGGAGAAGAACTCCAGTACGCTCAAGGGCTCGCGTGGACGTCCAGCCGACCCTTCCGAGCCCTGCAACGGCACGTCTTTTGGGACGGCCGGATGGGGTTGGAACAGCCTGGTCGAACCGGCCCTAAACTCGCCGTCCCGGCGTCACCCCTTCAACGGCCGCGCCTGCAGGATTGCCGCGCGCACGAACGGCCGCTTCAATTGCGTGCCGACATTGGCCCGCCCGACGAATTCCTGGGCACCCGGGTGGCTGCGCACCGCCTTGACCAGGTTCAGCCGGTGGCCGCTGCGGAAGCGGTAGGGCTCACTCACGGCCCCGGCAAGGAACGCCTCGACGCTGGCGTCGATCTCGTCCTCGGCGATCACGTTCGCCGTGTGCAGCATCTGGATGGTCTGAAAGTCGGTCATCCCGGATAGATAGGGCAGCGGCGCCGGTCACGCAGCCACGATGACCGGCGCTGCCGTTGGCTTGGATGTCCGGCGCTACCGCGTCGTCGCGAGGAGCAGGTCCGGCAGCCACATGGCGATGCCCGGCACCAGGCACAGGATCAGGATCGCGATCCCCATCAGGATCACGAAGGGCAGGGTGCCCCAGATGATGTCCGAGAGCGGGATGTCGGGGGCGATGTTCTTGATGACGAAGATGTTGAGGCCCACCGGCGGGTGGATCAGCCCCATCTCCATGGTGATGGTCATGACCACGCCGAACCACACCAGGTCGAAGCCCGCGGCCTTGAGGGGCGGCAGGATGATCGGGGCGGTCATCAGGATGATCGAGACCGGCGGCAGGAAGAAGCCGAGCACGATCACCAGGCCGAGGATCGTCACCAGCAGCACCCACGGCGAGAGCTGCATCGCCACGATCGCGGCGGCCGCCGATTGCGACAGGTGCAGGTAGCTCATCACGTAGGCGTAGAGCAGCGACATCCCGATGATCAGCATCAGCATGGTCGATTCACGCAGCGTCGCGATCAGGATCGGGCTGACGTCGCGGAACCGCCACACGCCGTAGATCGCGGCGATCAGCCCGAGCGCCAGCAGGCCGCCGAGACCGGCCGTCTCCGAGGGCGTGGCGTAGCCGCCGTAGAGCGCCACCATCACGCCGGTGAGCAGCACCACGAAGGGCAGCACCCGCGGCAGCGTCGAGAAGCGCTGGGCCATGCTGTACTGCTCGTCGGCCAGGATCGGCGAGGCCGGCCCGCCGCGCTCCAGCACCGCCTTGGCGGCGGAGAATTCCGACCGGAACCGGTACATCGCCCAGGCGGCGAACAGGGCGACCAGCAGCAGCCCCGGCCCGATCCCGGCGAGGAACAGGCGCCCGAGGGATTGCTCCGAGGCGACCGCGTACAGGATCATGGTGATCGAGGGCGGCAGCAGGATCCCGAGGGTGCCGCCGGCCGCGATGATCCCGGCGGCGAAGCCCGGAGAGTAGCCGCGCTTGCGCATCTCCGGGATGCCGGCCGAGCCGATCGCCGAGCAGGTGGCCGGGCTCGAGCCCGCCATGGCGGCGAACAGCGCGCAGGCGAAGACGTTGGCGATGCCGAGGCCGCCGGGGATGCGATGCATCCAGGCATGCATGGCCGAGTAGAGGTCCTGGCCCGCCCGGGACCGCCCGATCGCCGCGCCCTTCAGGATGAACAGCGGGATCGACAGCAGGGTGATCGAGGCCATCTCCTCGTAGACGTTCTGCGCCACCGTATCGAGGGAGGCGCTCGGCATGAACGCGACCATGAAAGCCAGCGCCACCGCGCCGAGCGCGAACGCGATGGGGATGCCCGACAGCATCGCCCCGAGGGTGGCACCCGCATACAGGAAGCCGATCGCCGCCGTGCTCATCACTTGACCCTCGCATCGACGGTCCGGCCCATCGGATCGGGCCCCTGGGGGGTGACCCCGGGCGCGTCGCGCATATCCTTGTTGACGTCGGCGCCGATGCCGATTTTCGGCTTGGCCCAGCCCGCCGCCCGCGGCCCGTAGACCAGAGCCTCGGCGATCTGCAGGATGAATTGCAGGCACAGCAGGCTCATGCCGGCGGCCATCAGCGTGTAGGGGATCCAGAGCGGGGGACCCCAGGTCGATTGCGAGGTCTGGCCGTCGATCCAGGCCTCGTGGTCGAGGGACCAGCTCTTCCAGGCGAAGAACAGGCAGAACAGCAGGCTGATCACGTCCACCAGCAGCAGCCGGACCCGGTTGACCGCCGGCGGCAGCAGGCCGGTCAGCGCCTCGATCGCGACGTGGCCGCGCTTGGCCTGGACCCCGGCCGCGGAGAAGAAGGTCGCCCCGACGATTAGGAAGACCGCCATCTCGTCCTGCCAGTCGGTGGGCTCCTTGAGCAGGTAGCGGACCACGACGCTGTGGCTCAGCACCAGGCAGGCGCCGACGAGGCAGAGCCCGCCGAGGCCGAGGATCACGCGGTTGATGCCGCGCAGCGCCCGGTCGAACAGGCCGAGCAGGCCGGGAAGGCGCGGCTCCCCGGCGCTCTTCGCGTCGGGCAACGCGGTGGCGGCGTCGAAGCCGTGGCTCACGCGACCTGCTCCGCCAGCTTCAGCAGCTCCGCGCAGCTCGCGTTGCGGCCTGCATAGTCCTTCCAGGCGGTCTCCCGGGCCAGTTCCCGCCACTGGCTCAGCGACTGCTCGTCGAGCTGCGAGACCTTGGCGCCGGCCTTGGAGAAGATCTGCTCGACCCGGGTGTCGTCCTCCTTCGCGCCGGCCTGCCCGAAGGCTTCGAGCTCGGCGCCCACCGCCATGATCAGGTCCTGCTGATCCTTCGGCAGGCCGGAGAACACCGTCTTGGACATCATGATCGGCTCGAGCATGAACCAGTAGGAGCGCTCGCGGCCCGAGGTCAGCGCCTTCGCGAGTTCTTCCAAACGGAACGAGATCAGGCTGGTGGACGAGGTGATCACCGCGTCGCACGCACCGGTCTGCATCGCCGCGTAGGATTCGTTCGACGGGATCGACAGCGTGGCGGCGCCGGCCTGCTTCATCATCAGGTCCATCTCACGGGACCCGCCGCGGACCTTCATGCCCTTGGCGTCGGCCGGCGCGATCAGCCCCCGCTCGCGGCTGGCGACGCCGCCGGCCTGCCAGACCCAAGAGACCAGCACGATTCCCTTGGATTCCAGCAGCTCGGTGAGCTTGCGCCCCACGGGGGCCGACTTCCATGCGAGAGCCTGCGCGTAGGAGGTCACGAGCGCCGGCATCAGGCCGATGTTCAGCTCCGCGATCTCGCCGCCCGCGTAAGGGCTCGGATAGAGCGACATGTCGAGCGCGCCCTTGCGCATGGCGCCGAACTGGGCGTTCGTCTTCATCAGCGAGGAGCCCGGATAGACCTGGACTTCCAGGGCGCCCTTCGAGCGCTCGCCGACCGCCTGTGCGAATTTCCGGCACATCCGATCGCGGAAATCGCCCTCGTCGATGGTCCCGCCGGGGAACTGGTGCGACAGCTTCAGGACCGTTGCGGCCTGCGCGGCGCCGAGGCCGAATCTCAGGATGGCAGGCGCTGCGAGGGCGGCTGCGACCAGCGTACGACGTGTCGGCGTCATGGCTCTCTCCCGCACCGCACACTTGGCGGCGTCCGTTTTTGTGCATCGCAATACTGATTTGCGATGGTTGTATGCACGAAAGACGCTCTTGTATATTTTGTCAACACTGAAGCATATGTGACTGGCGGAACGTCGGACGGTGTTTCAGGAAGCCGACGCACGCAGCGCCCGTTGTCGGCGCAGAGGGACCGGAGGGATGAGCCACGCTCAGCGCTTGAGGCAGCGGATCGAGGACGAGATCGTCTCGGGCGACCTCGCGCTCGGGTCGCGCCTCGACGAGAATCAGCTGGCTTTGCGTTTCGGCGTCTCGCGCACGCCGATCCGCGAGGCGCTGCTGCAACTGGCGGCGACCGGCCTGGTCCAGGCCAAGCCGCGGCGGGGCGCCATCGTGAGCGCGCCGGAGCCGTACCTGCTGCTCGCGATGTTCGAGGCCATGGCAGAGATCGAGGCCGCCTGCGGCCGCCTCGCCGCCCGACGCTTGGTCCCGGAGGATTCGGAGGCCCTGCAGGCGGCACTCGCCGGCTGCAGGGCGGCGATGGCCCAGGAAGATACCGAGAGCTACTACGCCGAGAATTACGTGTTCCACACGGTGGTCTACCGGGCGAGCCGCAACGCCTTCCTGGCCGAGCAGGCCCTGTCGCTCCACCGTCGGCTTGCGCCCTACCGCAGGTTGCAATTGCGGGTCCGGCAGCGCCTCCCGCAATCGCTGGCCGAACATGAGGGGATCGTGGCCGCGATCCTGGCCGGCGACGAAGTCGCGGCGGCCGAAGCCCTGCGCAGCCACGTCATCGTCCAGGGGGACCGCTTCACGGATCTGGTGGCCGGGCTCCGGACGCCGAGCGCCGCCTGAGCGTGCCGCGCAGCCAGCTTAACCGTAAACCCCGGCGAAAATTGCTTAGCTTGCCGATCGGACTCGACTAGAAGTTGAGCTGCCGGCATGTTCGTCCCAAGAAATCGGGGATGGTCATGCTGAAGGACATCGTGAGAAGCGCCGGGCGCCGCGCCGGACTCGACATCTTCCGGGCGAGCACCGAACCGTTCCGCTGGAGCCATACCGTCCACGACTATCACCCGGTGGTGCCGTCCTCCCGCTGGACGCCCGGCCGCGCGCCGCACGGTCAGCTCCGCTCGGTCCTGGCCCGGGAGAGCGTGGCCTACGACGCGTTCCTGACGGCTTTGGAGGCGCAGGCCGACCTGCTCCACGGCGTCCCCCACGATCCCGCCATCGGCGATCCGGCGACGCCGCACTGGAACAACACGTGGTTCACGGCCCTCGACGCGGCCGCCCTGATGACCATGCTCGCGTGGAAGCGGCCGGCCCGCTACCTCGAGATCGGGTCCGGCTGCTCGACCTGCTTTGCTCGCTACACGATCGACGCGCTGAAGCTGCCGACCACGATCACCTCGATCGACCCGATGCCCCGCCGCGAGATCGATGCGCTCTGCGACACGACGCTTCGCACGCCCCTCGAAGGCTGCGACCTGACGATCTTCGAAGAGTTGCGCGCCGGAGACATCGTTTTCTTTGACGGATCACACAGATCCTTCGCCAATTCCGACGTGACGGTGTTCTTCTTCGAAGTCATGCCCCGGCTCGCCCCGGGCGTGATCGTGCAGATCCACGACATCTTCATCCCGGACGACTACCCGGCCGCGTGGAACTGCCGGCTCTACAACGAGCAGTACCTGCTGGCCGCCATGCTGATGTGCGGGGCGCCGCCGTTCCGGGTGACCGTCCCGGTGATGTATCTCTGCCAGGATCCGGCGACGCGCGCCCGGGTGGAGGCGGTCTTCGCCGCCCGCGGGCCGGGGCCCGACATACCGTTCCTCTATCCCAACGATTCCCGCACCCCGGGCGCCTCGTTCTGGTTCGAGATGACGGCTCAGTCGACCTCGACCACCCCGTAATTGGCTGCGATCACGGACTTTTTCCCGCGGATGTGCTCGCGCATCAGGGTCGCGAGGGCGGTGCCGTCCCGGGCGCGCAGCAACGCGATCATGCGCTCGTGCTCCGACACGGCCCGGGCCCACTGGTCCGGGGTCTGCCGGGCGGAGTAGCGCGACCGCTGGATCCGGCCGGACAGGCTCTCATAGATGTTCGCGAGGACGGTGTTGCGGCTCGCCGCCATGATGCCTTCGTGGATCTGCCGGTTGCGGCTGAAATATCCAGCCTCGTCCCCCGCCTTCCAGGCCGCCACCATCGCCTCGTGGTCGGCCTCGATCGCGTCGATCTCGGAATCCGAGATCGTCCGGCAGGCGAGATCGCCCGCGGTGGCCTCGAGCCCGGCGATCACCTCCATCATCTCCTCGAGTTCTGTCTCGGAGATGCTGGCGACGCGCGCCCCGCGGTTGGGGAGGAGTTCAAGCAGGCCCTCGGTCGCCAGGATCTTGATCGCCTCACGCAGGGGCGTGCGCGAGATCCCGAAACGCTCCGTCAGTTCGCCTTCGTTGATCCGCGCCTTCGGCTCCATCTCTCCGGAGCGGATCAGTTCGCGCATCCGGTCCGCCACCTCGTCGTGAAGATAGCGGCGGCTGATCCCGATGCCGGGGTCGATCTTGTTCATGGGCCCACGGTGCACGCACGGTCAAAGCAACCTATGTGCATGTGTAGGTGCCCGGCAATTCAGTGTCGAGGCGGCGGGGCGTGCACGAGCGCGTCATCGAGAAGGCGGGCCACGTGTTCCGCGCGGAGGCCGAGGCCGTCGTGAATCTGGTGACGGCAGCTGGTTCCGTCGGCCACCACGATGTCGTCGGGCCCCGCCGCGCGCAGGGCGGGGAACAGGGACAGCTCGGCCATCGCGAAGGAGGTCTCGATCGTCTCGGCACCGTAGCCGAACGCCCCGGCCATGCCGCAGCAGCTCGATTCGATGACCCGCACATCGAGGCCGGGCACGCTCCGCAGCACCGTTTCCACCGAGCCCATCACGCCGAAAGATTTCTGGTGACAATGTCCGTGCAGGTGCGCGACGCGGCCGCCCTGGTCCGCGAGCGGCAGCGCGATCCGGCCGGCCGCCAGGTCGCCGGCCAACAGCTCCTCGAACAGGAGCGATTGCCGGGCCAACAGAGCGGTCTCGTCGCCCGGCAGCAATGCGGAAAACTCGTCCCGGAAGGTCAGCAGGCAGGACGGCTCCAGGCCGACCACGCGGGCGCCGGCCCGGATGTACGGCAGGAGCGTATCGAGGGTCCGGCGTGCCTCGGCGCGGGCGCGGTCGGTCTGGCCGGAGGCGAGCCAGGTCCGGCCGCAGCAGAGCGGGCGCCGCCCCCGGGACGGAAAGACCCGGTGGAGCCGGTAGCCGGCGACCCGGAGCACCCGTTCGGCCGCCTCCAGGTTCTCCCGCTCGAAGGCGCGGTTGAAGGTGTCGCCGAACAGGATGACGTCGCGGAAATCGCCCGTGACGTCGCCGGGATGCGCCGCCTCGCCCTGCTCGCTCCAGGGGCGCCGCCAGCGCGGCAGCGACCGCTTGGCCGAGAGGCCGACCATCCGCTCCGAGAGGGCCGCCAGCGCCGGGTGCCGGTCGCGCAGGTTGAGGAGCGGGGCGAGCTTGGCGGCGATCCCGGCGTAATGCGGCATCAGGCCGATCAGCCGGTCGCGCAGGGGCAGCCCGTGGCGGGCGTGGTAGTGGTGCAGGAACTCGACCTTCATCTTGGCCATGTCGACCCCGGTCGGGCATTCCCGGCGGCAGGCCTTGCAGGAGACGCACAGGTCGAGGGTGCGCTTCATCGCCTTGCTGGTGAAGGCGTCCGGCCCGAGCTGACCGGAGATGGCGAGGCGGAGGGAATTGGCCCGGCCGCGGGTGAGGTGCTCCTCCTCGCGGGTCGCCCGGTACGACGGGCACATCGCCCCGCCGGCGAGCTTCCGGCAAGTGCCGTTGTTGTTGCACATCTCGACCGCCGAGCCGAAGCCGCCCCAATCCGACCAATCGAGGGCGGGTTTCACGGGCTCGGTCACCGCGTAGTCGGGCTTGAACCGGAACAGGCTCCGGTCGTCCATGCTCAGGGGCCGGACGATCTTGCCGGGATTGAGCCGGTTCTCGGGGTCGAACGCGTCCTTCACGGTCTCGAAAGCGCGGGTCAGGACCGGTCCGAACAGCGGCGCGATGTATTCCGAGCGCGAGATGCCGTCGCCGTGCTCGCCGGAATAGGAGCCCTTGTACCGGCGCACCAGTTCGGAGGTCTCCTCCGCGATGGCGCGCATGCGCGTCACGTCGCCCCCGTCCTTCATGTCGAGGATCGGGCGGACATGGAGGCAGCCCACGGAGGCGTGGGCGTACCACGTTCCACGGGTGCCGTGCTTGGTGAACACCGCGGTGACCGCATCGGTGTAGTCGGCCAGGTGCTCCAGCGGCACCGCGCAATCCTCGATGAACGAGACCGGCTTCGCGTCGCCCTTCATCGACATCATGATGTTGAGGCAGGCCTCGCGCACCTCCCACACGGAGCGCTGGCGCGCCGGCTCCAGGATCTCCACCACGGCGTCGGGATGGCCGTGGTCGGCCATGCAGGCAGCCAGGCGCTTCAGGTCGCGCTTCAGGGCGGCGAGGTCGTCCCCGGCGAACTCCGCCAGCAGCAGGCAGTTCGGCTTGCCGCGGGTGATGTCGGCCAGCGTCGCCCGGAACAGCGGGATGTCGGCGCCGAGCACCAGCACGTTGTTGTCGACCAACTCGACCGCCACCGGATCGAGCGCCACGATGTGCTGCGTCGTCTCCATGGCGGAGCGGAACGACGGGAAGTGGCAGACGCCCATCACCCGGTGCGCGGGCAGGCGCGACAGCTTGAGGGTGACCGAGGTCGTCGCGGCGAGCGTCCCCTCCGAGCCGACCAGCAGATGCGCGAGGTTCGGGCGCGGCTCGATCAGCGCGTCGAGATTGTATCCGCCCACACGCCGCTGGACCTTCGGGTAGCGGGCTTCGATCTCGTCGCGATGGCTCTCGGCCAGCGCGCGCATGCGCCCGGCCAAGGCCTCCGCGTGATGGGAGCCCGTGACACCGGTGGCCGCGTTGCCGGTGAGGCCGAAGCCGAACGCCTCGCCGCCGGGAAGCAGGGCGTCGATGGCCAGGACGTTGTCGCTCATCTTGCCGTAGCGCAGCGAGCGGGCGCCGCAGGAATTGTTGCCGGCCATGCCACCGATGGTGCAGCGGGTCGCCGTCGAGGGCTCCACTGGGAAGAACCAGCCATCCGCCTTCACGCGGGTGTTGAGCCGCTCCAGCACCATGCCGGGCTCGACCGTGATCGTGCCGGCCTCGGGATCGTAGGCGCGGATGCCGTTGAAGTGGCGCGAGCAATCGACGACGAGGCCGGAGCCGATCGGCTGGCCGTTCTGAGAGGTGCCGCCGCCCCGCAGGATCACCGGGGCGCCGTGATCGGCCGCGATCCGCAGCGTCGCCGCGACATCCGCCGCCGAGCGCGGCAGCACCACGCCGGCGGGCATGATCTGATAGATCGACGCGTCGGTGCTGTAGCGCCCGCGGGTGAACGCGTCGAACCGCGCTTCACCCTGGAGCTGCTCCGCGAGTTTCCGCGCCAATCCGCCATCCAGGCGCGCCGCCGCCCTCGGCGATGCCGCGGTTCGAGCCTTGGCTTGCGTCACGGCCGTTCCCTCCCGAAGGCGCGTCCCCGCCCATGGAAGGATCGTATTCAAAATTCACGAGGGAGGGAACGGCTGGTTGAGGGAGAGGCCTTTAGGCACACCCTGCCGATATCGCTGTCTACGGATCGATTGGACGCCCCGGCATCCACGGCGTCACCCCGGGGCCGCGTAGCGGAGCCCGGGGTCCATAACCGCCGACAGCGCAGGAACTTGCACGGTTGGTGTTTCTGGATTCCGGGCGCGCCTGCGGCGGCCCGGAATGACATTGTGAATATTCGTTTCCACGGAGCAGAAAAGATCTACGGGAACACAGATTTAATCAAAGGCCTCATCCCGCGTACCGCCGCTCCTTTTTTGCGTATCAAACCGTCATCATTCGATCTTGGTGGCGGGTCCCGTCAATGGTTATCCCGCGGGACGCCCGACGCCTGCGCCACCTTCTGAAACTTCACGGAACCCTTCAGCACCATGCCTTCGTTGAGCTGCGCCACCTGGTCGCGGTAGATCTCCTGCCAGGGCGTCTGCGTCGCCGGGAACGGGAAACCGCCCCGGGACGCGAGGTCGGCACGGCGGCGGTCGAGTTCTTCGGCCGGGAGCAGGATGTCGGCGCGACGCGTGTTGAGGTCGATGCGGACCCGGTCGCCGGATTGCAGCAGCGCCAGGCCGCCGCCCACCGCCGCCTCGGGGGAGGCGTTGAGGATCGCGGGCGTTCCGGAGGTTCCGGATTGGCGACCGTCACCGATGCAGGGGAGGGAGGTCACGCCGCGGCGGATCAGTTCCCCCGGCGGCTGCATGTTCACCACTTCGGCCGCACCGGGATAACCGACCGGGCCGGCGCCGCGCATGATCAGGACGGTGTTCTCGTCGATGCCGAGTGTCGGATCGTCGATGCGGTGGTGGTAATCCTCCGGCCCCTCGAACACGACCACGCGGCCCTCGAACGCCATCGGGTCCTCGGGGTTGCGGAGGTAGCGGGCGGCGAACTCCTCCGAGATCACACAGGTCTTCATGATCGCGGAATCGAACAGGCTGCCCTTGAGGTTGAGGAAGCCGGCCCGCTCCATCAGCGGTGTCTCGTAGGCCCGGATCACGTCGCGGTTCCAGCTGTGCCGCCCGCGATAATTCTCGCCGACGGTGAACCCGTTGCAGGTCGGCGCCTCGGTGTGGACCTTCCCGGCGTCGATCAGCTCGGCGAACACGGCGGGCAGGCCGCCCGCCCGGAAATACTCCTCGCCGAGCCAGCGGCCGGCGGGCTGCATGTCGACCAGCAGCGGGATCTCGAAGCCGACCCGCTCCCAGTCGTCGCAGGTCAGCGGCACGCCGATATGCTTGGCGATGGCGTTGATGTGGATCGGGGCGTTGGTCGAGCCGCCGATGGCGGCGTTGGCCACGATGGCGTTCTCGAACGCCTCCCGGGTCAGGATGTCGGACGGCTTGAGGTCCTCCCAGACCATGTCGACGATGCGCAACCCGGTGGCGTAGGCGGCCTGCCCGCGCTCGCGGTAGGGGGCGGGAATCGCCGACGAGCCGGGCAGGGCGAGGCCCAGCGCTTCGGCCAGCGCGTTCATGGTCGAGGCCGTGCCCATGGTGTTGCAATGGCCCGTGGACGGGGCCGACGAGCCGACGATGTCCATGAATTGCTGGAAGTCGATATCGCCGGCCGCGTGCCGCTCGCGGGTCTTCCAGACGATCGTGCCCGAGCCGGTCAGCTCCTTCTGGAAGTAGCCGTTGAGCATCGGCCCGACATTGAGCGAGATCGCCGGGATGTTCACGGTGGCGGCGGCCATCAGGCAGGCCGGCATGGTCTTGTCGCAGCCGGTCAGCAGCACGACGCCGTCCAGCGGATAGCCGTACAGGACTTCGACCAGCGACAGGTAGGCGAGGTTCCGGTCGAGGGAGGCGGTCGGCCGCTTGCCGGTCTCCTGGATCGGGTGACACGGGAATTCGAAGGCCACGCCCCCGGCCGCCGTGATGCCGTCGCGCACGCGCTTGGCCAGTTCAAGATGGTGCCGGTTGCACGGTGACAGGTCGGAGCCGGTCTGGGCGATGCCGATCAGCGGCTTGCCGGACCGCAGCTCGGCGGGCGTGAGGCCGAAATTCAGGTAGCGCTCCAAATACAGCGCCGTCATGCCCGGATTGTGCGGGTTGTCGAACCACGCCTTGGAGCGCAGGTCGGCGGGGGATACGCGGCGCTTCTCGCTCATGGTCGAATCCTCAGATCGTCATGCCACCGTCGATGGAATAGCTCTGGCCGGTCACGAAGGCGGCCTCGTCGCTGGCCAGGAACACCACCAGCGGGGCGATCTCCTCGGCCGTGGCCAGGCGGCCCATGGGCTGGCGGGCGATGAACGCCTTGCGGGCCTCCACGGGATCGTCGAACGCGTTGATCCGGTCGGCGAGCGACGGCGTGTCGACCGTGCCGGGACAGATGCAGTTGCAGCGGATGCCGCGGCCCACGTAATCCGCCGCCACCGACTTGGTCAGGCCGATCACCGCGGCCTTGGTCAGTCCGTAGACGAAGCGGTTCGGCAGCCCGCGCAGGGAGCCGGCGACGCTCGCCATGTTGACGATACTCCCGGCGCCGGCCTCGAGCATCCGTGGCAGGACCGCGCGGATCGTCCAGAACTGCGACCGGACGTTGAGGTTCACCGCGAAGTCGAAATCCGCGTCGCTGGCGTCGAGCACCGTGCCGGCATGGACGTAGCCCGCGCAGTTGAACAGCACGTCGATCCGGTCCAGCCCGCCGGCCACGGCCTCGATCTGCGCCCGGTCGAGCACGTCGAGGGGCGCGGTGGTGACGTTGGCTACGCCCTCGAAGGTTCCGAGTGCGGCGGCCCGGACGTCGGTGGCCAGCACCTGCGCGCCCTCGCGCGCCAGCGCCAGGACGCTCGCCCGGCCGATGCCCTGGCCGGCGGCCGTGACCAATGCTGTCTTGCCCGCGAGACGCATGCTGCCGTTCCTCCCGATCGCGCGGTCGTGGTGCCGCCTGCCCGCCAATCTGCCGTGATCCGATCCGCGGCGTAAACCGTGCCGCCCGCGTTCAGGACAACATCCGCGTGTCGCCGTCGATGGAGATCGCCTGACCGGAGATCGTCCGGCCCCGCGGCGAGCACAGCAGCAGGATCTGGTCGGCGAGCTGCCGGGCCGTGACGTAGTCCTTCACCGACACGAACGAGAAGGCGCGCGCCTCCATCTCGGCAAAGCTCGTGCCCTGCTGCTGCGCCTTGGCCTCGAGGACCCGGCGCTGCCGGTCGCCGGCCACCAGCCCGGGCAGGATCGCGTTCACCCGGATACCCGCCTCGCCCAGCTCGATCGCGAGGGACTTGGTGAAGCCGATCACACCCCATTTCGCCGCCGCGTAGGGGCTGCGCAGGCCGAAGCCGAATTTACCGGCGGCCGACGACAGGTTGACGATGGAGCCGTTGCTGCTCGCGCGCAGGTGGGGCACCGCCAGGCGCGCGCAGTTGAACTGGCTGGTCAGGCAGACCGTCAGGCAGCGGTCCCATTCCTCCGGGGCGATCTCCTCGACCCGCCCGGTCGGCCCGGCGATGCCGGCGTTGTTGACCAGCACGTCGAGGCCGCCGAGATGCTCGACCGCCGCCGCCATCATGGTGCCGACCGCGTCCCGGTCGGCGACGTCGGTCCGGCAGCGCCCCACCGCCTCGGGGAGGGCGGCCAGGGCCTCCTGGTCGATGTCGCAGGCGAAGACCCGCGCGCCTTCCTCGAGGAAGGCGTCGACGATGCCGCGTCCGATTCCGGCGGCGCCCGCGGTCACGAGTACGCGCAGGCCGGCGATTCCGAGATCCATGGTCGTTCCTCCCGTCCAGGCATCGCTTCGAAGGCGTTCGTCGCCCTTCGGCTGAAGTCGATGCTCACCAAAACTACGCGTCCCGCAGCCCTCCGCGGGATAGGATGAAGTCGGCGGCCTCGCGGATGTCCGCGGCGATCGCAGCCGCCGCCGCGGGTCCGTCCTGGGCCTCGATCGCCCCCAGCGCCTCGGCATGCCGGCGCAGGGCGAAACCCTCGAGCAGCCGTTCGGGGTGGGCGCGCAGGTCCAGGTTGATGACCGGGCCCGCCTTCAGCCAAAGCCGGGCGATGATCGCGTGCAACGGCTCCAATCCGCAGGCTGCGTAGATCGCAAAGTGCAGGTCGCGGTTCAGCCGGACGGCCAGGGTGCTGTCCGGCTGCGCGGATGCGGCCGCCAGGCGGAACGCCGCCTCGGCCTTCCGGATCGCGACGAGTTCGGGTTCGCTCCGGCGCTCGGCGGCGCGCGCGGCGGCCATGCCCTCGACGGCCATGCGGGTCTCGGCCAGCGCCCGGAAATCCTGCGCCGTCATGATCGGCACCCGGATCGCCCGGGTCGCCGCCACTTCGAGGACGCCGTCGGCGACGAGTCGGCTCACCGCCTCGCGCACCGGCATCACCGAGACGCCGAGCGCCGCCGCGCTCTGGCGCAGGGACAGCCGGTCGCCGGGAGCGAGCCGGCCGGACGCCAGGAGGTCCGACAGGGCCTCGTACGCCGTGTCGGCCAGGGTGCGCCGTTCGAGCTGGGGTAATTCGGCGAGGGCCGACATGGAACTCATGTGCCGACACTAGACGGATCCGGCACTATCGCGCTAGTGATCTGTGATCACAGTTTGGGTGAGGGCCGTCAGAGCCCGTCAAGAATGCCCGGCTGGAGGAAACGCACGGGAGCGGAACGATGACGGATCGGTTCGGGGATTCTCTCTCTCGCCGCGGCCTGCTGCGAGTCGGCGGCGCGGCCCTCATCGCGCCGGCGCTCGCCAGCCCGGCCCTGTCCCAGGGACAGTCGGACGTGATCCGGATCGGTCACTTGACCCCTCGTACCGGCTTCCTCGGGCCGCTGGGCGAGTTCGCCGTTCAGGCCGCGCAGCTCGCCGTCGAGGAGATCAACGCCGCCGGCGGCATCGCCGGCCGGAAGGTCGAGCTGCTGGCCGAAGACAGCGTCAATCCGCAGACCGCCTCGGCCAAGGCCGAGCGCATGGTCCAGCGCGACCGCGTCGCCTGCCTGGTCGGCGAGATCAACTCCGCCTCGGCGCTGGCGATCAGCCAGGTGGCGCAGCGCGAGAAGGTGCTGTTCATCAACACCGGCGCGAACTCGGACGCGCTGCGCGGTGCCGACTGCAAGCGCTACCTGTTCCACGTCGAGGCGCAGAACACCATGATGGTCCGCGCAGCGGGCCGGGCGCTGGTGGAGAAGGGCCTGATCAAGGGCAAGAAGGTCTACGCGCTCACCGCCGACTACGCGTTCGGTCACGACCTGCTCAAGCAGGCCAAGAAGTTCTTCATCGCGAACGAGGCGACGCTCGCCGGCGAGGACCTGATCCCCACCGAGCTCACCGACTTCTCGCCGTTCCTGCTGAAGCTGCGTCAGGGCCGGCCGGATCTCGTGATCTGCAACCTCGCGGGCGCCCAGATCACCAACTTCCTCAAGCAGTACAGCGAGTTCGGGTTGCCGTTCCCGGTCGCCGGCTTCGGCTTCGATACGGCGTTGGCCTGGGGCGCGGGCCCCGGCAACTTCCTCGGCACATGGCCGGTGGTCTGGCACCACCAGATCGATTCACCGTCGGCCAAGGCATTCGTGACGGCCTTCCGGGCGAAGTACAAGAAGCCGCCGGAGAACCAGGGCTGGGGCGACTACACGGCGATGAAGATCGTCGCCCAATCCATGAACGCGCTGAAGTCGACCGATTCCACCAAGATCGTGGAGTACCTGGAGAAGGGCGCGACCTTCGACATCGCCAAGACCCGGGAGGGCTACTTCCGCCCCTGGGACCACGAGCTGATGCAGGAGATGTACGCGATCACCGCCCTGCCGGCGGACCAGGTCAAGAATCCCTACGACATCTTCACGGCGACCGGGCCGCTGCCCGGTCCCGGCGAGAGCCTGGAGGTGCTCGCCACCACCCGCGACGAGAACGCCTGCACCTTCCCGGCGTGAGGCGGCCATGCAACTCGTCTTCATCCTCGAGCAGGTGCTCAACGGCCTTCTGATCGGCGTCCAGTATCTGCTGATCGCGCTGGGCCTGTCGCTGATCTTCAGCCTCGGCGGGATCGTGAACCTCGCCCACGGCGCGTTCTACGCCATCGGCGCCTACCTGACCGTCGTGCTGACTCCGACGATCGGCTTCGGCGGCGCGCTCGTCGCCTCGCCGCTGCTGGTGGCCGTACTCGGCCTCGTGATCGAGCGGTTCCTGCTCCGGCGGTTCTACCGGGGCGATCCGACGCTCGGTCTGCTGCTCACCTTCGGCCTCGCCATGGTGGCCGAGCAGGCCCTGCGCATGGCCTTCGGGGCGGCGCCGCTGCCCTACGGCATCCCGGGGTGGCTCCGGGGCCAGGTGTTCATCGGCGACCTGATCTACTCGCGCTACAGGCTCTCGATCCTGGTGGTGGCGCTCGCCTGCGTCGGTGGCCTGTGGCTGCTCCTGACCCGCACCAGCTTCGGCCGCGTGGTCCGGGCCGGCGTCCAGAACCCCGACATGGTCGCGGCTCTGGGCATTTCGCTCCGTCCGTACATGAGCGCGGTGGTGACGATCGCCGTCGGGCTGGCGGCCCTCGCCGGGACCATGATGGCGCCGGTCACCGGGGTTCACCCCGCCATGGGTGCCGAGATCCTGACCTTCGCCTTCGTCGTGGTGGTGATCGGCGGGCTCGGCTCGTTCTGGGGCGTGGTGCTGGCCGCCCTGATCGTCGGCGTGGTTCGGGGGCTCACCGCCTACGCCTACCCGCCCGCGACCGAGGCCGCCGTCTACGGCCTCATGGTGCTCGTCCTGCTGCTGCGCCCGCGCGGCCTGTTCGGCGAGCAGATCGCCCGATTCGAGTGAGCGGGAGCAGCCCCATGTCCGGAACCGCCGAACCGCTGCCGCTCGCCATCCCACAGCGCGGCCTGATCCTGCGCGAGAGCCGCCAGCTCTGGGCGGCGCTCGCCGCCCTGATCGTCCTGCCCTTCGCCCTCGACGCGATCGGCCTGACGCTGATCACCGCCACCGACGTGGTGATCTTCGCCCTCGCCGTGCTCGGACTCAACATCCTGGTGGGCTGGACAGGCCTCGTCTCCTTCGGCCACGGGGCGTGGTTCGGGATCGGGGCCTACGCGGTGGCGATCCTTCAGACCCGCCTGGCGCCGGGCGACATGGCCCTGCCGCTGTTCGGCGCGCTGGCGATCACCGGTGTCGCGGCGCTGGCCGGCGGCGCCCTGATCCTGCGGCGGCGCGGCGTCTACTTCTCATTGCTGACGCTCGCGTTCACCGCGATGCTGTACGCCATCGCGTTCCGCTGGACCGACCTCACCGGCGGCGAGAACGGCATCGGCAACCTGCACCGCTGGGAGGTGCTGCAGCGGCCCGGCGCCTACTACGCCGCAGTCTCCGGCATCGCCTTCCTGGTCCTCGTCGCGCTCTGGCGCTTCCGGCGCTCGCCGATGGGAACGGTGCTGGTCGCGATCCGCGAGAATGAGCAGCGCGCCGGCTTCCTCGGCTACGCCACCAACCGCTACAAGCTCGCGGCCTTCGTGATCTCGGCGTCGATCACCGGGCTGGCCGGCGCGCTCTCCGCCTACAGCCACCGCTTCACCTCGGCCGACCCGATCTCCATCGCGTTTTCGGGCGAACTGCTGGCCATGGTGGTGATCGGCGGGATGCGCTCGTTCCTGGGGCCTGCCCTCGGGGCCCTGTTCTACATCCTGTTCCGGGAGTTCCTCTCGATCTACACCGGCGACTGGCTGCTGTATTTCGGGCTGCTGTTCGTCGCCTTCATCGTGTTCTCGCCGGACGGGCTCGTGGGGATCGCGGCCCGGCTGATGCGGCCGTTCCGACGCGTACCGGGGGAGGGCGCCGCGATGTCGGCTCGTCGGGCCGGTGCCTCGGGCCGCGTCCCGGCCCGGTTCATCGCCGAGGGGCGTTCCGACGGCCCGGTCCTGGTCGCGGAGGACATCCGCAAGAGCTTCGGACCGGTCGCCGCCGTGCGCGGCGTCTCCTTCGCGGTGGCCGACCGGACGCTGCACGCCCTGATCGGCCCGAACGGCGCCGGCAAGACCACGGCGTTCAACCTGCTTTCCGGGCTGTTCCGGCCCAATTCCGGCCGGATCCTCCTCGACGGCCGGGAGATCGCCGGGCTCGAGCCCCACGCGATCACCCGGGCCGGCCTCGGCCGCTCGTTCCAGATCACCAACCTGTTTCCGGGCCTATCGGTGGAGGAGAACATCCGGCTCGCCGTCCAGGCCCGCCACCCGGCCCACATGAACCCGTGGCGCGACGCGCTCCGCCTGCGGGAGATCGCCGACGACACGGCCGAGCTGCTGCGCTGGACCGGTCTTGCCGGGATCGAGAAGGCGGAGGCCGGCAGCCTCTCCTACGGCGGGCAGCGGCTCCTCGACATGGGCCTGGCGCTGGCCACGCGCCCGCGGGTCCTGCTGCTTGACGAGCCGCTGGCCGGCCTGGCCGCGGCCGAGCGGGAGCGCGTCGGCGACCTGATCAAGGCGCTCTCCGCCGACATCCCGGTGCTGCTCGTCGAGCACGACATCGACCGGGTCTTCCGCCTGGCCGACCGGGTCACCGTGATGGCGGACGGCGCGGTGCTGGTGGACGGTTCCGTGGCCAACGCCCGGGACGACGCGCGGGTGCAGGCGGTCTATCTCGGCTCCGGGACGGAGGCGATCGCGGCGAAGCCGCGTGCCAGCGCCGCCGCGACCGAGACGCTGCTGACGATGGCGGGCGTCGACACCTTCTACGGCAAGTCGCACATCCTCAACGGCGTGGACCTGACGGTGCACAAGGGCGAGGTGGTGGCCCTCCTCGGCCGCAACGGCGCCGGCAAGTCGACCCTGCTGAAGACCCTGATCGGTACGGCGCCCCCGGCCGCCGGCCGGATCGTCCTCGGCGCGCAGGATATCGCCGGGCTCACGCCGGACCGGATCGCCCGGCTCGGCATCGGCTACGTGCCGCAGGGACGGGCGCTGTTCGCGGGCATGAGCGTAGCTGAGAACCTCGGTCTCGGCCGGCTGCGGCGCCTGACCGGCGCGGGCATCCACTGGGACGAGGACAAGGTCCTGGAATTCTTCCCGCGCCTCAAGCAGCGCTGGACCGTCGACGCCGCACGCCTGTCCGGCGGCGAGCAGCAGATGGTGGCGGTGGCGCGGGCGCTCTCGGGCGACACGCGCCTCCTCCTCCTCGACGAGCCCTTCGAGGGCCTGTCGCCGGCGGTGACCGAGGAACTGTTCGAGGCGTTCGACCGTCTGCGCCGGGAGATCGCGATCATCCTGGTGGATCACCACCTCGACCTCGCGCTGGCGCTCTCCGACCGGACCGTCGCGCTGGAGCGCGGCAGCGTGCAGTGGACCGGCGAGTCGCGCCTGCTGCGCGAGGACCAGGATCTGAGGCGGAAGGTGCTGTGGCTATGACGGAAAGCGTCGCGATCGTCGGCGCCGGCCTGATCGGCCGGGCCTGGGCGATGATCTTCGCCCGCGCCGGCTGGGACGTGCGCCTGTTCGATGCCGCCGACGGCGTCGCCCAGGCCGCGATCCCGCTCTGCGCCGCGGGCCTGCGGACGCTCTGCGAGAACGGGCTCTGCCCCGATCCGGAGGCGGCGTCCGGCCGTATCCGGGCCCCGGACGGTCTGGCCGCCTGCCTCGACGGCGTCGGCTTCGTTCAGGAGAACGGGCCGGAACGGCTCGACGTGAAGCAGGCCCTGTTCGCGGAACTCGACGCCCTGGCGCCGCCGGACGCGATCATCGCCTCCTCATCCTCGGCGATCCGCTGCTCGCTGTTCACCCAGGGGCTTCCGGGACGCGGCCGATGCCTGATCGGCCATCCCGTGAACCCGCCGCACCTGATCCCGCTCGTGGAGATCTCCGGCGCCCCCTGGACGGAGGCCGCGGTGCTGGAGCGCGCCCGGGCGACCTACGAGAGGATCGGACAGGTGCCGATCACCGTCCTGAAGGAGATCGAGGGCTTCATCCTCAACCGGCTCCAGGGCGCGCTGCTGGCGGAGGCGTTCCGCCTGGCGTCGGAGGGGTACGTGACCCCGCAGGATCTGGACAAGACCGTCGCGGACGGGCTCGGCCTGCGCTGGAGCTTCATGGGGCCGTTCGAGACGATCGAGCTTAACGCCCCCGGCGGCATCGCCGATTACTGCGCGCGCTACACCGGATTCTACAAGAGCCTCGCCGCCGACCCGGCGCCCCCGAGCGTTTACGAGGCGCCGGCCACCCAGACGATCCTCGCGAACTGGCGAGCGCCCGCAGACCTGCCCGCCCGCATGAACCGCCGCGACGCGCGGCTGGCCGCCCTGCGGGCCCACAAGCTGTCACAGAAGGACTGAGCATGGCCTCACAGCGGAAAGTCATCATCACCTGCGCCGTCACCGGCGCGATCCACACGCCCAGCATGTCGCCGCATCTGCCGGTGACGCCGGAGGAGATCGCCGACGCCGCGATCGGTGCCGCGGAAGCCGGGGCGGCGATCATCCACCTGCACGCCCGCGACCCCGAGACCGGTCAGCCCGATCAGTCGCCGGAGGCCTTCGCCAAGTTTCTGCCGGTGATCAAGCAGCGCTCCGGCTGCGTCGTGAACATCACCACCGGCGGCGCGCCGACCATGTCGATCGAGGAGCGGGTGCGCCCCGCCGCGACCTTCCAGCCGGAAGTGGCCTCGCTCAACCTCGGCTCGATGAATTTCGGCCTGTTCGGCATGCTGGACCGCTTCAAGGACCTGAAGCACCAGTGGGAGCGGGATTACCTCGGCAACAAGGACATCATCTTCCGCAACACGTTCGGCCAGATCGAGCACATCCTCACCACCTGCGGTCCCAACGGCACGCGGTTCGAGTTCGAGTGCTACGACACGGCCCACCTCTACAACCTCAAATACTTCTTCGACCGCGGGCTGGTTAAGGCGCCGCTGTTCATCCAGACCGTGTTCGGCCTGCAGGGCGGCATCGGCGCGCATCCCGACGACGTGATGCACATGAAGCGCACCGCCGACCGGCTGTTCGGCGATCAGTACCGCTGGTCGGTGCTGGGCGCGGGCCGAAACCAGATGAACATCGCCGCCATGGCGGCCGCGATGGGCGGCAACGTTCGCGTCGGCCTGGAAGACAGCCTCTGGGACGGCCCCGGCAAGCTCGCGGAAACCAACGCCGCCCAGGTCCGCCGCGTCCGCTCGATCATCGAGGGACTGGGGCTGGAGATCGCGTCGCCCGACGAAGCCCGCGAGATGCTGTCGCTGAAGGGCGGGGACAAGGTCGCGTTCTGAGGAGGGTCCACCCTTGCTTGTGCGGTCGCCGACGTGGGCATATGTTAAGCCATATGTCGGGAGGTGAGCATGGAGCGCATCGCCAAGGTCTTCAGGAATAACCGCAGCCAAGCCGTCCGAATTCCGAAGGAGTTCGAATTGCCTGGCGACGAAGTGTCGGTCTCTCGACAACCCGATGGGAGCCTGATCCTTCGACCACGGCTTCGCCTCGAGGCTCTCATCGCGTCGCTGGAACCGCTTCCGCGGGAAGACAGGTTGGACGAAATCCCGGATCTCGAGGCGGAAGACGTCGTTCTGTGAGCGGCATCGTGCGCTATCTGCTCGATACCAACATTCTGTCGGATCTCATCAATCGCGGGCGGGACGGCCCAGTCGCCGCCATGCTCGAAGGGCGCACAGCCAATGTGTGCACAAGCATCGTGGCGGCCGCCGAGATCCGGTATGGCGTGGCGCGAAAAGGGTCTCAGTCTCTTGCAGACCGCGCCGAAACAGCGCTCGGAACGATTCCGATCGCCCCTCTGGCAGCGCCGGCCGATCGCTATTACGGCGAGATCCGCGCGCTCCTCACAAAGCGGGGCACGCCGATCGGGCCGAACGACCTCCTGATCGCTGCCCAATGCCTCGCCTTGAATCTATGTCTTGTCAGCGCGAACCTGAGTGAATTCCGCCGCGTTCCAGGGCTGGAAATCGAGAATTGGCTCGACCCACATGCCGTGGGCAACGACTTGCATTAACGTCGCCAGCAAGTGCCTATCCCGGCACACCAAAAACTTTGGCGAGGGCCTCATCGTCCACGCCGGTGATCTCCAGGCGCTTCATCCGGCCCTGATGGCCGGCAACGATCTGGACGGCGCCGGCCGCGATCCTGAGAGAGCCGGCGATCAGCCGTTCGAGCGCCGTGTTGGCGGCGCCGTCGACCGGCGGGGCGGCGACGCGCACCTTGAGACAGGGGGCGCCGTCCGCGTCGCGGATCCAGCCGTCCACGGCGTCGCGTCCGCCGCGCGGGGTCAGCCGGACGGTTAGCCGCAGCGGTTTGACCGCCGTCTCCGACGGAGCTCGTGCCACCGCACCCGCCTTCAGAAAATCTTGCCCGGGTTCAGCCGGTTGTCCGGGTCGAGCGCGCGCTTGATCAGCCGCATGGCGCCGATCTCCTCCGGCGAGCGCGACAGGGGCAGCTTGCCGCGCTTCTCCAGGCCGATGCCGTGCTCCGCCGAAACCGAGCCGTTCAGCTCGGCCAGCGGCGCGTAGATCGCGGCGTCGATGGCCGCGTTGCCGGCGGCGTCGAGGCGGGTCGTGTTCCAGTGCAGGTTGTTGTCGCCGATATGTCCGTAGACCACCGCGCGGCAGCCCGGGACCGCCGCCAAGCGTTCGAGGGCGCCTTGGACGTAGCCGTTCATCTTCGAGAGCGGCACGCTGATGTCGAAGGCGCGCTCGATCCCATCGGCGTTCAGGTGCTCGACCCGGTCGCGGATACGCCACATCCCCCGGCGCTGCTCCTCTGAGGAGGCCACGGCCGCGTCGAGGATCGTGCCCTCACCCATCAGGCCTTCCAGCAGGCCGAGGAACCGGTCCGACTCCTCCGGCACGCACTCGACCTCGATGATGGCGTAGAACGGGTAGTCGTAGCCCAGCGGCGGCGTCGCCCGGCCGGGGGCGGTCATCAGCTTATAAAAATCCGGCCACAGGCCCTCGAAGGAGGACACGCGCCCCTGGAACGCGCTCTGGGCGGCGCGCAGGACCCGGGCGCCGTCATCGACCCCCGGGCAGGCGATCAGCGCGGTGGCGTAGCCGGCCGGCTCCGGGCGCAGGCGCAGGACGGCGCGGGTGACGATCCCGAGCGTCCCCTCGGTGCCGATGAAGACCTGCTTCAGGTCGAGCCCGGTGTTGTTCTTGATCAGCGGGCGCATGGACGAGACCACCGTGCCGTCCGCCAGCACCGCCTCCAGGCCCAGCACCATCTCGCGCATCATGCCGTAGCGCAGCACCCGCAGGCCGCCGGCATTCGTGGAGATCGCGCCGCCGATCGTGGCCGAGCCGCGGGCGCCGAGATCCAGCGGGAAGAACAGGCCGTTCTCCGTGGCGGCGTTCTGTACGCTCTCGATTGTGGCGCCGGTGCCGACCACCACGGTCATGCCGAGGGGATCAATCGGCTCGATCCCGGTCATCCGCTCGGTGGAGAGGGTGATCTCGTCCGGCGCGCAGAGGGTGCCGTCCACGAGGCCGGTGGCGCCGCCCCGCGGCACGATCGCGACCCCCGCCGCGTGGCAGGCAGCCAGAACGGCGCTGGTCTCGGCGGTGTTGCGCGGTCGCACGAGGGCGAGGGCCGCGCAGGGCTCCGTCGGCCGTGTCCAGTTCGCCGACCGGCCGCGCAATTCCGCGCCGGTGACGAGGCCGGACGGCCCGACGATATCGGAAAGACGCGCGAGGATCGATTCGGCGGCTGTCATCGGATGGGTCTCTGCGGCTGGGGCCGTATGGTCCGGCGTGCTGCGGGCGTCAGGCTCTGTCACAGAAGCCCGCGCGCGGCGAGATTGCGCATCAGCGCGCGGGCGCCGAACGTCCAGGGCTCGCAGGCGTCGCAGGGGCGCATGCGGTTGACGAGGCTGCCGAGTTCCGGGCTCGCCACGACGACGCGGTCGCCCTCGACATGGGTGAAGCCGAGGCCGGGACCGTGCCGGTCCTGGATCGGCGCGAACATCGTGCCGAGCAGCAGGATCGCACCGTCCGGGTAATCGTGGGTGCGGCCCATCAGGGCCCCGACCAACTCTTCCGGGTCGCGGCTGATCTCGGCGAGCGGAGAGGTACCCTCCATCCGGAACCCGTCGGTGCCGGTCACCTCGAGCGTCACGGTGGTGCGCCGGACGTGGTCGAGGTCGAAGGTCTCGTCGAACACCCTAAGGAACGGGCCCAGGGCGCAGGAGGCGTTGTTGTCCTTGGCCTTGCCCAGCAGCAGCGCCGAGCGGCCCTCGAAATCGCGCAGGTTCACGTCGTTGGCGAGGGTCGCGCCGACGATTTTCTGTTGCGATGAGACCGCCAGCGCGACTTCCGGCTCTGGGTTGTTCCAGTGCGAATCCGGGTGCAGCCCGGCGTCTGCGCCGCAGCCCACCGCCGAGAGCGGTTGCGCCTTGGTGAAGATCTCCGCGTCCGGCCCGATCCCGACCTCGAGATACTGGCTCCAGGCTCCCTGGGCGACCAGGACCTCCTTCAGCGCCATCGCGGCGGGCGAGCCGGGCTTGAGCCGGCGCAGGTCGTGCCCGACCAGGCGCTCGACTTCCGTGCGGATCGCCGCGGCCGCCGCCAGATCGCCCCGGGCCCGCTCTTCGATCACCCGTTCCAGCATCGACGTCGCGAAGGTGACGCCGGCCGCCTTGAGCGCCTGGAGGTCCACCGGGGCGAGGAGCCACGGCTGTCCGGGGTCGCGGCCGTCCGGCGGGGTGTTGGCCAGCATCGCGTCGAGGCTGCCGAGATCCGCGCCCTCGGCGGCGCGCAGAGCCGCGGCGGCGTCCGGCGTCTCGCACAGGTCGCTGACCGTCGCGAAGCGCGCCGTGACGTCGACGACGCGCGCCTCGCCGCCCGAACCCGCCCGGATCGCCACCACGCTCGGTCCGCCGACATCCGGGCGCCACACCCGGCCGACCAATGCACCCCGGACGCCGTCGGTGGGCAGGATCTCGCCTGCGGTCAGACCGGAATGTGCCATACCGTCCTCCTCCTTCGGGATCCCGCCCGCCGTCTTCGGTTCTGCCCGGCCGGCGCACCGGTAGCGGGGCCGATGCCATCGCCTTAGCATCCGGTGACGGCTCAGGCGCCGGCGGGATGTTTCATGCCGGCGGCCTCGTCACCGATCCCGGGCTGCCGGGCAAGCCCGGCCGAACCCGGCCGAGCGGCCACCGACGCCGAACTCCGACCCGGTCGTCAGGATGCAGGATCCCGCAGGAAGGCCCTGACAGAAACGGGATATGATTCAAAATTCAGGTTTCACCGACTTGCTTTCCGTTGGACGCTCAACTGTACTGCTCACACAGGAGTCGCCGTCAGAGCGTCCCTGATTGGGAGGAAGCATGGCCTCGGTGGGAATCCGCGAGGTTCGCAAGGCTTTCGGATCGACGAACGTCCTGCACGGCGTGTCCGTGGACATCCGGGACGGCGAGTTCGTGATCCTGGTCGGACCTTCGGGCTGCGGAAAATCGACGTTGCTGCGGATGATTGCCGGCTTGGAGAATATCTCCGGCGGCGAGATCCGTATCGGTGAGCGTGTCGTCAATGATGTTCCGCCCAAGGAGCGGGACATCGCCATGGTGTTCCAGAACTACGCGCTCTACCCGCACCTCACGGTTCGCGAGAACATGGCGTTCTCCATGCGGATCCGGAAGGCGCGGGCTGCCGAGATCGACGAGCGCGTCAGCAAGGCCGCGCAGATCCTCGGATTGACCCATCTCCTCGACCGCTACCCGCGCCAGCTCTCCGGCGGCCAGCGGCAGCGCGTCGCCATGGGCCGGGCGATCGTGCGCGATCCGCAGGTGTTCCTGTTCGACGAGCCTTTGTCGAACCTCGACGCCAAGCTGCGCGTGGCGATGCGCACCGAGATCAAGGAGCTGCACCAGCGCCTGAAGACCACGACCATCTACGTCACCCATGATCAGATCGAGGCCATGACCATGGCCGACCGGATCGTGGTTATGCACGACGGCGTGGTCGAGCAGATCGGGCCACCGCTGGAACTCTACGACCGGCCCGACAACCTGTTCGTGGCGGGCTTCATCGGATCCCCCGCGATGAACTTTGTGAACGGGACGGTCCGGAGGAACGGGCATCTCGTCTTCGCGGCGGATTCGGGCCTGACGATCCCCCTGAACGAGGCGCCGGTGGGCACCGAGGGCCGGAAGCTGGTCCTCGGGATGCGGCCCGAGCATTTCGATCTGGCGCGCGATGGGATCGCCGCCGAAGTCGTGGTGGTCGAGCCGACCGGGTCCGAGACCATGCTGGCGGTGCGGGCCCAGGGCCAGGACTTCACCTGCGTGCTGCGCGAGCGCGTCGGCGAGGGCCCCGGCGAGACCGTCTACCTGCGGCCGAACCGCGTGCACTTCTTCGATGCCGAGTCCGGACGACGCCTGCCGACCTGACCCGTTTTCGGTTGCCGAGCCCGGCCGCCCGGACGAACCGCGTCCCGGGGCGCGCCGATCCATCCAGGGAGTGACGCCACGATGACCAGACTCGACCGCCGTTCCCTCCTGGCGGGTGCCGCCGCGACCGGCCTCGCCGCCGGCAGTGACCTGCTGGGCTTCGCCCGGGCCTGGGCGCAGACCGCCGAGTGGAAGCCCGAGCCCGGGGCCAGCCTGTCGGTGCTGCGCTGGAAGCGCTTCATCCCCAGCGAGGACGAGGCGTTCCTGCGGATGGTCGACGCCTTCACCAAGGCGACCGGCGTCAAGGTGTCGGTCACCAACGAATCCTTCGACGACATCCAGCCGAAGGCCTCCGTCGCCGCCAATACCGGGCAGGGCCCCGACATGGTCTGGGGCCTGTTCTCGTTCCCGGCCCTGTTCCCGGACAAGTGCCTGCCGCTCGAGGACGTCGCCGAGTCGCTGGCCAAGAAATACGGCCCGTGGTTCCCGTCGGCGGAGGCCTACGGCAAGGTCAAGGGCAAGTGGATCGCGATCCCGGTGGGCTTCAACGGCGGATACCCGAACTACCGCATCTCGGCCATGCAGAAGGCCGGGTTCAGCAAGTTCCCCGAGGATACCGCCGGCTTCCTCGAACTGTGCCGGGCCCTCAAGAAGAACAACACCCCGGCCGGCTTCGCCCTCGGGCACGCCACCGGCGACGCCAACACCTGGTGTCACTGGGCGCTCTGGTCCCATGGCGGCAACCTGGTCGACGCCAACGAGAAGATCGTGATCAACTCGCCGGAGACCGCCAAGGCGCTCGAATACGTGAAGTCGATGTACGAGACCTTCGTGCCGGGCACCGTGTCCTGGAACGATTCCTCCAACAACAAGGCGTTCCTGGCGGGCGACCTGTACCTCACCCATAACGGCATCTCGATCTACGCCGCCGCCAAGAAGGACAACCCGAAGCTCGCCGAGGACATGGACCACGCGGTCTGGCCGATCGGCCCCGCCGGCAAGCCCACCGAGTTCCAGCTCGCCTTCCCGATCCTGGCGTTCAAGTACTCGAAGGCGCCCAACGCCTGTAAGGCGTTCATCGCCTTCATGATGGAGGCGTCGAACTACGGTCCCTGGATCGAGGGGGCGCAGGGCTACCTGTGCGAGCCGCTGTCGAACTACCCCAAGAACCCGATCTGGACGAGCGACCCGAAGAACGCGGTCTTCGCCGAGGCGGGACGGCGGTCGCTGGCGGCCGGCGGTCAGGCGCCGGTGAGCGAGCGCATCGCCGCCGTGCTCGCCGACTTCGTGGTGGTCGACATGTTCGCCAGCCACTGCACCGGCCGGGAGGACGTGAAGACCGCAATCCGCAACGCCGAGCGGGCCGCCCAGCGCATCTTCCGCAACACCTGAACGGCTGCAGGCCGCGGGTGTCGTACCCGCGGCCCTGATCCCGAGGCGAACCCATGGCGCACACGGCCCTGACACAGCCCGCTCCACTCGCGGTCCCGACCCGCTCGGCCTGGCACCGCCTGCGTGCCAGCCGCGGCTGGGCGGGCTTCTGGTTCATGCTGCCGACGGCGCTGATCCTCGGCCTGTTCCTGGCCTACCCGCTGCTCAAGGGGATCTGGCTGTCCTTCACCAACACGCGGATCGGCCGCGAGGGCACGTTCATCGGCCTGGAGAACTACGCCTGGCTCTGGGACGACGACGTGTTCTGGCTCTCGGTGTTCAACACCTGCCTGTACACGGCCGTGGCCTCGGTGGTGAAGTTCGGCGTCGGGCTCTACCTCGCGCTGTTGCTCAACAAGAACATGCCGTTCAAGTCGATCGTCCGGTCGATCGTGCTGATCCCGTTCGTGGTGCCGACCGTGTTATCCGCCATCGCTTTCTGGTGGATCTTCGACAGCCAGTTCTCGATCATCTCGTGGTCGCTGCGCCATCTCGGCGTGATCGACGGCAACATCGATTTCCTGGGCGAGCCGAGCATGGCCCGCGCCTGCGTGATCTTCGCCAACATCTGGCGCGGCGTGCCGTTCATCGCGATCACGCTGCTGGCCGGGCTGCAGACGGTCTCGCCCTCGCTCTACGAGGCCGCGACGCTGGACGGCGCCTCCAACTGGCAGATCTTCTCGCGCATCACCCTGCCGCTGCTGACGCCGATCATTGCCGTGGTGATGACCTTCTCGGTGCTGTTCACCTTCACCGACTTCCAGCTGATCTGGGCGATGACCCGGGGCGGCCCGGTCAACGCCACGCACCTGATGGCGACCCTGTCGTACCAGCGCGGCATCCTCTCCGGGACGCTGGGGGAGGGCGCGGCGATCGCCACCGCGATGGTACCGTTCCTTCTCGCCGCGATCGGCATCTCGTGGTTCGGCCTTCAGCGCCGGGCCTGGCAAGCCGGGGGAACCGACCGATGAGCGCACCCGCTCCGCCCGCCCATGCCGACCCGCGCCTCGCCTCCGTCGTGGCGGCCCGCCCCGCCGGGCTCACCGACGACAGCGAGGGGATGGCCTACCTGGAGCGGCTGCCGCGGCGGCTCGTGACCACCTACCTGCCGCTCCTGATCATCCTCGCGGTGCTGCTGTTCCCATTCTACTGGATGGCGCTCACGGCGATCAAACCGGACGAGCAGCTGATCGACATGGAGCGGTTCAACCCGTTCTGGGTCGTGGACCCGACGCTCAAGCACATCAACAAGCTGCTGTTCGAGACGCAGTATCCGCGCTGGCTCTGGAACACGATGTACGTGTCGGTGGCGGCTACGATCCTGTCGCTGTTCGCCAGCGTGTTGGCCGCCTATGCCTGCGTGCGCATCCGCTTCAACGGCGCGGGCTGGGTCGGCGCCGCGATCTTCCTCGCCTACCTGGTGCCGCCCTCGATCCTGTTCATCCCGCTCGCCACGATCATCCAGGCCTACGGCCTGTTCGATTCGCCGATCGCCCTGATCCTGGCCTATCCGACCATCCTGATCCCGTTCTCGACCTGGCTCCTGATGGGCTACTTCAAGACCATTCCCTACGAGCTGGAGGAATGCGCGCTCATGGACGGCGCGAGCCGCTGGCAGATCCTCACCAAGATCATCCTGCCGCTCGCCTTCCCGGGCCTGATCTCGGCCGGCATCTTCTCGCTGACGCTCTGCTGGAACGAGTTCATCTACGCGCTGACGTTCCTGTCCTCGACCCAGAACAAGACCGTGCCGATCGCGGTGGTCAGCGAGTTCGTGGACGGCGACGTCTACAAGTGGGGCTCGCTGATGGCCGGCGCCCTGCTCGGCTCCCTGCCGCTGGTGATCCTCTACTCGTTCTTCGTCGAGTATTACGTCTCCGCGCTCACCGGCGCCGTCAAGGAGTAGCGGCTTCGCTCCGGAAAAACGTACCGGCGGCCATTGTGCCGGGGCCTGCGATTGCTCAGACAATCCGCGCCGGCGCCGCGGTGTGAGAGCTGCGGGCCGAGATCGCGGAAGGTCACGCCATGGCCCACTTCATCGAGACCCGCGCCACCCTGGTCGGCGACGCCATAGCCGGGCTCCTCGCGGCCAGCGGCGGTCGCCTGGCGCGGCTGGACGGCGACCCCGACATCCGCGTGGTGCTGCGCGCCGACCTGGATGCGGACAAGGTCGCGGTGATCTCGGGCGGCGGCTCCGGCCACGAGCCGGCCCATGCCGGGTTCGTCGGGCCGGGCATGCTGAGTGCCGCGGTCTGCGGCGACGTCTTCGCCTCGCCGAGCGTCGATGCGGTCCTGGCCGGGATCCTGGCGGTGACCGGGCCGGCCGGGTGCCTGCTGGTCATCAAGAACTACGCGGGAGACCGGCTGAATTTCGGCCTCGCGGCCGAGCGCGCCCGGGCCCTCGGCCGCAAGGTCGAGACCGTCATCGTGTCCGACGACATCGCGCTCCCGGCGGCCAAGCAGCCGCGCGGGGTGGCCGGCACCCTGTTCGTGCACAAGGTCGCGGGACACGCGGCGCGGGCGGGCGCGTCGCTGGAGGCCGTCGCGGCGCTCGCCCGCCGGGTGGCGGATTCGGTGCAATCCCTGGGGATCGCGGTCTCGACCGCGACCATCCCGGGTTCGCCCCGGAGCGAGCGCCTGGCGGAGGGGCAGGCGGAACTCGGTCTCGGAATCCATGGCGAGCCGGGGGTCGAGCGCATCGCGCTGCCCGGCGCCGCCGAGCTGGCCCGGCTGATGACCGAGCGCTTCTCCGCGACCGGGCCGCTGGCGCTCCTGGTGAACAACCTCGGCTCGGCCACCGCCCTGGAGATGCAGGTCCTGACCCAGGCGGTGCTGGCTACCGATCTCGGCCGGCGGGTGCGGCTGCTGCTCGGGCCGGCGCCGCTGATGACCGCGCTCGACATGCACGGGGCATCGTTGTCGATCCTGCCGCTGGACGACGCGATCGAGGCGGCGCTGCTGGCGCCGGTCCCCGTGCCGGCCTGGCCCGGTGCGGTGCGGGTCGCGCCGCCGGGCCTGCGCCCGCTTCCCGCAGGGCTCGCGGGCGAATCCTTCGCGCCGTCCCGCGATCCCGCGGTGGCCGCGCGGCTCGCCGCCGTCACGCGGGCGCTCATCGCCTCGGAGGGCGCGCTCAACGCCCTGGACGCGAAGGTCGGCGACGGGGACACCGGCACCACCTTCGCCGGCGCGGCGCGGGCGGTGCAGGCGGACATCGACCGCCTGCCGCAGGCCGATCCGGCGGCCCTGTGCCGCGCGCTGGCGGAACGGATCGGCCGTGCGGTCGGCGGTTCGAGCGGCGTGCTGGCCTCGATCTTCTTCGCCGCGACCGCGTCCGCCCTCACCGACGGCGCGTCCTGGCCTGATGCGCTGGAAGAGGGCGTGGCCCGGGTCCAGGGCTACGGTGGTGCCGGCCCGGGCGACCGCACCCTGCTCGATGCGCTGATCCCCGCGCTGGTAGCCCTGAAATCGGACGGCCTCGACGCCGCCTCCGCTGCCGCCCGCGCGGGCGCCGCCGCCACGGCCCGGATGGACCGCGCCGCCACCGGCCGGTCGAGCTACCTCTCTGCGGCGGATCTCGCAGGCGTCGAAGATCCGGGAGCGGCCGGGGTTGCGTTGGCGTTCGAGGCGTTGGCGGCAGCTGGTTGAACGGCGCTGGTGGGCCCGCAAGTCTTTCGACCGCGATCCCTCAACCGTCGTTGAGGCCTTTCGACAGTTCCGGAAGCGTCAGGGCATTCGCGAACACCGCGCCTGCGCGAGCGTTGCAGCTTCTGAAGCTGGAGAGCGGCCACCGTGCGAACCTGCCTGATCCTCGACGATTACCAGGACGCGGCGCTCGGCCTCGCCGACTGGGCGCGCCTGGCCGATCGCGTCGCCGTTTCGACCATCACCGATCACATCGCGGATCGGGGCGCCCTCGTGTCCAGGATCGACCAAGCCGAGATCCTGGTGATCATGCGCGAGCGCACGCCGTTTCCGGCGGATCTGTTGGAGCGGTTGCCCCGGCTGAAGCTGCTGGTCACCAGCGGCATGCGCAACCTCGCGATCGACGTTGCGGCGGCGCGGTCCCGGGGCATCACGGTGTGCGGCACCGAATCGAGCCCAACGCCGCCGACCGAGCTGACCTGGGCGCTGATCCTGGGCCTCGCCCGCCACCTTGCGGTCGAGAACCGGAATCTTCGGGACGGCGGCCCGTGGCAGAGCACGATCGGGACCGATCTGGCCGAGGCGACGCTCGGTATCCTGGGGCTGGGCAAGATCGGTGCGCGCGTCGCCGAGATCGGCCGCGCCTTCGGCATGCGGGTGATCGCCTGGAGCCCGAACCTCGACGAGGCCCGGGCCGCCTCCGCCGGGGTCGAGCGTGCGCAGTCCAAGGACGCCCTGCTCGAGGCAAGCGACGTGGTCACCATCCATCTGGTGCTCGGGGAGCGCACCCGGGGCCTCCTGGGCGAGGCCGAGCTGCGCCGGATGCGACCGGGCGCGATCCTGGTGAACACGTCGCGCGCGCCGATCGTCGATCAGGCGGCCCTGGTCCGGGCCCTGGAGGAGAGGTGGATCGGGGGAGCCGGGATCGACGTGTTCGAGACCGAGCCGCTGCCGGCCGACAGTCCGTTCCGGCACCTCCCGAATGTCCTGGCGCTGCCGCATGTCGGCTACGTCACGCGCAACAACTACCGGACGTTCTTCACCCAGGCGGTGGAGGATATCGAGGCGTGGCTCGCCGGCTCGCCGATCCGGCAACTGGGGTGAGGCTAGTCGGCCCTGGGGTCGACCGCATCGGCCAGGCCGTCGCCGAGCAGCGTCAGGGCCACCAGTGTCGTGATCAGGAAGGCGGCTGGGCCGGCCAGCATGTGGGGTGCCGACTCGATCGCCCGGGCGCCCTCGGCGATCAGCACCCCCCAACTCGTCTGCGGCTCCTGAACGCCCAGCCCGAGGAACGAGAGAAAGCTCTCCAGCAGGATCACCTGCGGCACCAGCAGGGTCGCCGCCACGGCCACCGGCCCGAACGTGTTCGGCACGATGTGGCGGAAGATGATCCGCGGCGTGCCGAGACCGAGGGCGCGGGCGGCGCGGACGAAGTCGCGCTCGCGCAGCGACAGGGTCTGCGCCCGGACGATCCGGGCCATGTCGAGCCATTCCACCGCGCCGATGGCCCCCAGCATCAGCGTCAGGCTCGCCCGGAAGAACACCAGCAGGAGGATGACGAAGAACACGAACGGCAGGGCGTAGAGCACGTCCACCAGCCGCATCATCACGGCGTCGACGGCGCCGCCGACGAAGCCGGCCGTCGCGCCGTAGCCGACGCCGATGAGCAGCGCGACCAGGGTGGCGGTGAGGCCGATCAGGATGGAGACCCGGCCGGCGACGAGGCAGCGGGTGAGCAGGTCGCGGCCATGCACGTCGGTGCCGAGGGGGAAGTACAGGCGCCGTACCGGCACGCGCACGACCAGACGCGTCCCATCCTGCGAGCCGTCGACGACCCGCGGCTCGCCGAACAGGTCGGAGCGCGGCAGGTAGACGAGGCTGCGCCGGTCGAATGCGCCCGCGGAACCCAGCGTCAAGGCGACGCCGTCGCCGTCGCGCTCCACGTCGTCGAGGCGGGCCCGCATCCGGAAGGCGAGGCGTTCGAGGGCCGGGCGCAGATGCTCGGAATCCGGCTGCGCCGTCATGCCTGCCGGAAGCTGGCGCAGGTCCGGATAGGCACGGACCGGATCGTGCCCGGTCAGCGCCGGCCCGAACAGGCAGGCCAGCGCGATCAGGGCGAGCGCGGCCAGGGCGGCCATCGCCACCCGTTCGCGGCCGAGCCGGAACAGCGTGCGCGCCGCCGGACCGGTGGTGATGCCGCCGCCGCTCATGCGATCCGCCTCAGGCGCGGATCGAGCCAGGCGCAGGCGAGGTCGGCGATCAGGTTCAGGGCGATCACCAGTACCGCAACCACCAGGACGGTGCCCATCACCAGCGTATAGTCGCGGTTGAGCGCCCCCTCCACGAAGTAACGGCCGATGCCGGGCAGGCCGAAGATCGTCTCGACCACCACGGATCCGGTGAGCAGGGCGGCCGCCAGCGGGGCCAGGTAGGCGACCACCGGCAGGAGCGCGCCGCGCAGCGCGTGCCGGGTGACGCGAACGGGCGGCAGCCCGAGGCTTCGCATGGTCCGCACCGGCTGGGTTCGCAGGACCTCGCCGAGCGAGGCGCGGGTCAGGCGTGCCAGCGCGCCCACCTGCGGCAGCGCCAGGGTCACCACCGGCAGGATCAGGTGGCTCGGCGCGCCGCCCTCCCAGCCGCTCAGCGGCAGCCAGCGCAAGGTCAGCCCGAAGACGATCTGCAGGAGCGGCGCCACCACGAAGCTCGGCAGCGACAGGGACAGCGCCGCGCCGAGGCCGAGGACCCGGTCGAGCGCGCTGCCGCGCCGGAGCGCCGCCACGGTCCCGAGCCCGATCCCCAGGCAGGCCGCGAGCGCCAGGGCGAGGGCGCCGAGGGTCGCCGAGACCGGCAGCCCCCGGGCGATCAGGTCGCGCACACTTTGATCGCGGAACGAGAAGGACGGGCCGAGATCGCCCTGCGCCAGGGCCGCCAGGTAGCCGCCGAACTGCACGATCAGCGGCCGGTCCAGGCCGTAGACCCGGCGCAGATTGTCCATGGCGGCCGGCGCCAGCGGACGCTCCAGGTCGAACGGTCCCCCGGGCGCCAGCCGCATCAGGAAGAAGCTCACGGCCACCACCGCGAACAGCGTCGGCACCGACTGCGCGAGGCGGCGCAGGACGAAGCGGATCACGCGTCGAGCCTCATGAAACGGGTCGGCGCGGCGTTGCGCAGGTTCGGGACGTAACCGTGAAGCCGTGGTGCGATCAGCGCCTTCGAGCGGTAATGCATCAGCGGGATCCAGGGCAACTCGCGCAGCGCGATGGTCTCGGCATCGCAGAGCAGGTCGGCCCGGCGGGCGAGGTCGCGCTCGCCGGCCGCGCGGGCCAGCAGGGCGTCGTAGGCCGCGTCGGACCAGCGGCCGGCGTTCAGCCCATCGTTGCCGCTCTGCAGTAGAAACAGAAAATTCTGCGGGTCGGAATAGTCGGCGATCCAGGCGTAGCGGGCGACGTCGAAGCTGCCGCCGTCGCGCAGATACGCGAAATGCGTCTTGGCGTCGGTGTAGACGAACCGCGTCTTGATCCCGAGGTCGCGCCACATCTCGGCCACCGCCACCGCGGTGTTGCGGTTGTTGTCGCTGACGTTGAACCGGTATTCCACGGTGAGCGGCCGGCCGGGCCCGAAGCCGGCCTCGTCGAGCAGGAGGCGCGCCTGCGCCTCGTGGTCGATCGGCAGGCCCAGGCGCCCCGCGGTCTCGGGCGGCGTCCGATAATTGTCGATGCCCGGCGGGCACAGGGAATAGGCCGGGCTCATGGTGCCACCGTAGAGCCCGTCGGCGAGGTATTCCCGGTCGATGAGCAGCGACAGGGCCTGGCGGACCCGCCGGTCCGAGAACGGCGCCTTGTGGGTGTTGACCACCAGGGTTTCGAGCCCGAGCGACGGACCGAGGACCACCTGCGTGCCGAACCGGCGGCGCAGGTCAACGATCTGGTCGGCCGGGAGCTGGGACAGCGAGTCGAGTTCCCCGGCCGTGTAGCGGCGCACTGCGCTCGACAGGTCCGGTGTCGGCAGGAAGGCGACGCGCCGGATCGCGACCGCGCCGGCCTCGGGATGGTGCGGGTTGACCTCCAGGGTGATCGCGCCGCCCGGCACCCGGTCGACCAGCCGATAGGGGCCGTTGGTCACAAAGTTGCCCGGGCGGGTGAACGCGTCGCCGTGGCGCTCGATCGAGGCGCGGTGTACCGGCAGGGCGGTCTGGTGGGTCAGGAGTTCGAGGACATACGGCGTCGGCTGTTCGAGGGCGATCCTGAGCCGGAACGGCCCTTCCGCCGCCACCCCGAGTGCGTCGCCGGCCGCCTCGCCGCGGTTCACCGCCGCCGCCCCCCGGACCGGGAACAGGATCTCTGCGTATTTCGCCGCCGTGGCCGGGGCCAGGATACGGCGGAACGCATAGACGAAATCGTCCGCGGTGACGGGTTCGCCGTTCGACCATCGGCCGTCCGGACGCAGGTCGAACCGGAAGGTCAGGCCGTCATCGGAGACGGTCCAGGACCGGGCGGCGCCCGGGATGATGGCCCCGTGATTGTCGTAGGTCAGGAGGCCGTCGAACAGGTCGCGCAGGATGTGCGCTTCCGCCACCGTGGACGAGCGGTGCGGATCGAGGGTCTCGGGATCGGCGTCGTTGCCCCGGCGATAGAGGCCGGGTTCGCCGGCGCGGGCGGGCCGCGCGACCGCGAGGGCCGCGACGCCGGCCAGCCACGCGCGCCGGCGGATCGCCATCCTCAGGCGCCGGTCTCCGGCACCAGGCCGGCGGCTTCGATCGCCGCCACCGCGCAGATCTCGTCGTTGTCGGAGGTATCGCCGGAGATACCCACCGCGCCGAGCAGCCGCCCCTCGCGGGAGCGGATCAGTACGCCCCCCGCCACCGGGACGAGCGCGGCCGGGCCGGCGACGTGGCTCACCGCGGCGACGAAATAGGGCTGCGCTTCGGCCCGCGCATGGATCGCCCGGGATCCGAGCCCCAGCGCCAGGGCGCCGTTGGCCTTGCCGCAGGCGATCTCGGCCCGGCGCAAAGACGTGCCGTCCTCGACCGAAACGGATTTGAGCGCGCCGCGGGCATCGTACACCACCACCGCCATCGGCTTCAGCCCGCGGGTCCGGGCCTCGCGCAGGGCGGTATCGACGATGCTGCGGGCGGCCTCGAGCGTCAGGTCGATCATCGGAATCCAGGGGCTGTCGCCGCTCCGCGCGGCTGTCCGATCCTTAACGGATCGATAAGGGACCGGTCCACCACGCGGCGATGCGCGTCGTCTCAGCGGACGCGCTCGACGGCATGGCGCCTGAACGGCCCAGGCGTTTCCGCTTGTTTCCGGCGCCATCGGGCGGCATGTGTCGGCGCCGCCGACAGGCGCATCGGGAGCAGGGCCGAACTTTGTCTCAGGCAGGCGCGCGCGGTATCGCGGTTGGGCGGGACGGCTGGCTGTTCTGGGTCGGCCGCTCGAACGAACTGGTGGAACTGTACGCCGATTCCCCGGCAACGCGCCGCCTGCTGCGCCGGTGGGTGCGACTGGTGGACGGCCGCGTCCGCCGGGCGGAGTCCCTGGGCGCGCGCTACGTCCACGCGATCGTGCCCGAGAAGATCGCGATCCACGCCGACACGCTGGACCGGCCGTTCCCGGGCTTGGCCGATCCGCCCGGCGCGCGCCTCGGCCGCCGCCTCGCGGCAGAGACCCGGGCTGACCTGGTCGATCTCTACGCGCCCCTGCGGGCGGCGCGGGCCGAAGAACCGGTCTACCTGCGCACCGACACGCACTGGAACCATCGCGGCTACATCGCGGCCTACCGGGCGTTGTGCGAAGCGCTCGCGGTCGCACCGGCACCGCACGTCCTCGACGCCACCGGCCAACCCGCGCGCTTCGTGTTCGATCTCGGCGGCAAGCTGAAGCCGCCGGTGGACGAGGCCTACTTCGCCCACGAATTCCCCCGGCGGGCCCAGCGCAGCGAGGCCAACGCCCTGGTGCGTCTGCGCGAGACCGGCCGGGTCGCGGGCCGGGGCGGCTTCTTCGTCGGATCGCGCGCCGTGATGCGCAATCCCGAGGCCGCCGATCCCCGGCGCATCGTCCTGTTCGGCGATTCCTACGTGTTCGACCAAGGGCCGCGCCTCACCGCGATGCTGGCCGAAAGCTTTCGCGAGGTACACGCGATCTGGTCCGCCGAGATCGATTGGGCCTACGTCGCCGCCGTCAAGCCTGACCTCGTGGTCTACGAGATCGCCGAGCGCTTCCTCCGGCGCGTGCCGACCGACCGCTTTTCAGTCGATGCGTTTGCGGAGCGGCGGGTCCGGCGCGAGCTGAACCCCACTGTGCTCGACCGGCTGCGCGCCCTCCTGCGCCTGCGCTGACGCGCACAGCACCGCCCGACGCGTATCCCGCCGGCCTTGGGGGTGACGTGCTCGCATCACGCCGGCGGCAATGGCGGCGCCCAGGTGAGGTTCTGCTGGAAGGTGTCGTAGTCGGCGATCATGTCGTCCGGCCGCTCGAAATGCGGGAAGGCGCCGGTCGGCAGCGTAAGGACGCGCCAGTTCGGCCGGCCCGCGACCCGCGGCGCCAGGCGGTAATCCACGAAGTCGCCGCGCCGCCCGTGGGCCATCCAGACCGGATGCCGCAACGTCTCGTAGAGACGCGTCGTATCCGTCGGGAACAGGTGGCCGGCGATGAAGCAGTAGGGGGCGTGCTCGGCACCCGGCTGGTGGGCCGAGGCGTAATCATACGCGAACAGGCCCTCGTCGATGTCCTTGGAACCGAACGTCTTTTGCAGGAAGAAGCGCATGCTCGGCCGGGAGGCCAGCGCGTCGAACAGGGGCCGGCCGAGGGGCGGCCGGTCCAGCAGGTCGCGCAGTCGGTCGCGTCCCCGATGGCCGTCCGGAGGTCCGTCGCCGGAGAGTCGCGCATCGAACCCGGTGGGGCTGATCAGGCCGAGGCTGCGGTAATCCTCCGGCTGCTCGACAGCCGCTCGGGCGAGGTAGGAGCAGGACAACGACAGCGCCATCGCGTCGATGGCGCCAACGGAATGCCGTTGCCGGATCTCGGCCACGGCCGCACGGATCGCCTCCACCATGAGGCGGGGCGTGTAGAGGCGGCGCGACCGCTCGGAGAACCCGAAGCCCGGCAGGTCCAGTGCGTAGACCGGACGGGTCTGGCGGTAATGCAGGTAGAGCGGACGGACCTCGTAGGCGTTCGCGGCCGCGTTGATCGAGTGGATCAGCAGGAGCGGCACGCCCTCCCGGTCCGCCGTCCCATACAGCGAGAGCGCGCCGGCGCGCATCGTCGCCAGCGTCTCATGCCGGCCGGGAAGGGCGGGCGGCAGGTCCATACGGCGATCGACGGCGAACCGGCTCCAGCCGACCAGGCCGGCGGCCGAGCCGAGACCGGTCAGGAGCGTCGCGATCCCGAACCGACCGGCGCGTGACTTCTTACGTGGCTGACGGCTCATCGGGGCTCCAGAACCTCGGTCGGGCCCGACCCGGACCGCGCGAGCGCCGGAGGAGGGGGAAACTAGGCCGTCGTATCAGGATGCGTGGCCGGCCAGGCTGTTGGAGGCCAGCGCCGGGGACCGTCCGGAGGGGCGGATCGGGCTGATGTCCCGCCCCGCGGCCTCACGGAAGAAGTCCACCGTCGCCGGATCGTTGCGCCAGTCCTGGACGCGCCGCGAGACCAGGGCCTCGCGCGGGCGCTTGTCGTAGTTCGCGTAGGCCGCCGCAACGAATTCCGGCCGCGTCATCGTGCGGGCGGGGCCCGAGCGGCGCGTCTCGGCCTTGAAGAAGAGCGCGCTGCCGGGAATGCCGTAATGCGCGGCGATCTCGGGATAGACCGGCCAGCTGCCCTGGCCGCCGAGGTCATCGGGTACGAACGCGTCGAGGTCGCATTCGGGATAGGCGACGCCGGACTTTGTCAGCAGCCCGCGGGCGAGATCGGCGACCACGTAGAGCTTGGTGTGGTTGATCGAGTGCATGAAGCAGCCGCGGCGCGCCCAACGCGTCAGGTGCGTGTCGAGATCGTACTGCGCCTGCGCACCGAGCCCGCGCAGGTAGGCGACCGACTCGTTCCAGAGATCGAAATAGCCCAGCCGCTCGAAGACCGGTTCGGCGAACAACCGCAGCGCCTGCGCCTGCGAGAAGCCGGCCAGATAGGCGTAAAGCGTGATCGCCGAGTGCGAATGCCCCATCGGCCCGGAGATCAGGCCGTTGAGCGAGACGGCATCCTGCACGCCGACATGGATCAGGTCCGGATGGTAGGCGCCGAACACGATGGTCGGGATCAGCCGGACCTTCGGGTGCGTCCGAAACCGGTCGATCGTGCCGCCGTCCTTGAACCGGGGCAGGTAGATGCTGGAATAGACGTGATCGTAGGCGTCGGCATGCGCCATCAGGTCCACGAGCTTCGGGAAGCGCCGGGTGACCGTGAAGGCCGAGACGAAATCCACATGGGCGTCGGGCAGCAGGAAACGCAGCACCTTGGCCATGGAGCCGGCCTGGCAGACTCCAACCACCAGGATGCGGGGCGAGCCCGTCCGCTTCTTCCCGATCTGCGCAAGCCGGTGCCGCGCGCGCCAAAGGCTATCCACCGTCAACATGCCGCTTCTCTCGCATGTCCGCGGGCCGCGGGCAAACCGCCCCGACGGCTCGGGGGCGGCTATCGGCGCGTATCGCGACCGGCAAGCAACACCTTCCGTGAGGCTATGACAGTCACGCGAAGTTGTCGTGTGCCAGGACTGGTGGTGGGGCCGTACCTGATCCAAGCCGAGCTGATCGAGCCGGGAGGATTAAGATGGCCCCGACAAACGTGCCGGATCCCATTTCGGACATCGAGCGGGCGACCCTGCGCAGGGTCACCTGGCGGATCCTGCCGTTCCTGATGCTCGCCTACTTCATCGCGTTCGTGGACCGGGTGAATGCCGGCTTCGCGGCGCTGCAGATGAACCACGATATCGGCTTGTCCGCGGCGCAGTTCGGATTGGGCGGCGGCCTGTTCTACGTGTCCTACGTCCTGTGCGAAGTGCCGAGCAACCTCGCCATGGAGCGGTTCGGCGCCCGGATCTGGATCGCCCGGATCATGATCACCTGGGGGCTGGTGTCGGCGGCCATGGCGTTCGTGGTCGGGCCGACCTCGTTCTACGCGGTCCGCCTGCTGCTCGGCGCCGCCGAAGCGGGCTTCTTCCCCGGAGTGATCCTCTACCTCACCTACTGGTTTCCCCGCGCCTATCGAGGCCGGATCGTGGCCGTGTTCATGGTGGCGATCCCGATCTCGAGCTTCCTCGGCTCGCCGATCTCGGCCTCGATCCTCAACACCGACGGGATGCTGGGCTACCGCGGCTGGCAGTGGCTGTTCATCCTCGAGGCGGTTCCGGCGGTGCTGCTGGGGATCATCGCGTTCGCGGTCCTGCCTGACGGCCCCGGCAAGGCGCGGTGGCTCACGCCGCAGCAGAGCGCGTGGCTGCAGGATCGGCTGGCCGCCGAGCGGGCCTCCGTCGTGCCGGGCGAGGCGGCACCGGCCCGGCATCTCTCGGTCTGGCAAGTGATGCGCAATCGCTACGTGCTCGCCGCCTCGCTGATCTACGCGGGCGCCTCCGGGGCCAGCCAGTGCCTGTCGCTCTGGCAGCCGCAGATCATCAAGTCGTTCGGGCTGACGAACCTGGAGACCGGCCTGCTGAACTCGATCCCGTTCGGCATCGCCTCGGTGCTGATGATCCTGTGGGGTCGCTCCTCGGACAAGCGGCGGGAGCGGGTCTGGCACACGGCAATCCCGCTGGGCCTACTGGCGCTGAGCCTCGCCGCCTCGATCGCGACCACGCAGCTGCTGCCGACGATCCTGATCCTGTGCCTCGCCGTGACGGCGACCTACATGGTGAAGGGCCCGTTCTGGGCGCTCTCCACCGAATGGCTTTCGGCCGGGGCGGCGGCGGCCGGCATCGCGCAGATCAACGCGATCGGCAATATCGGCGGGTTCATCGGCACCTACCTGCTCGGCGTGATCAAGGATGCCACCGGCAGCTATCCGCTCGGCCTGTTGCCCTTGGTGGTGCTGTCGGGAGCGGGCTGCCTGCTGGTCTTGGGCCTCGGCCGTGGCCGGCAGCGGGGCGTTGCGCCGGTGCGGGCCTGACCGGGCGTACCGGCCGGCACCGATTCGCTGGCCAATGGACTTCGCCGGGCGGATGACGGGGTTTCGCCGTCGATTCGTCCGCCCGCACAGCCGTGTCGACGGCATTGCTGTGAAATTTGTGTGTCCGCTCGCGGTCTCCTCACGACGCAGAGACGCCCGCTGAATTTTGCAAGACGATCAGTATCGCGCGCGCCACCGATTTATAGCGCGTTCGAGGTGCATGATCGTACGGCGGGAAAGAATATCTGTGCGGCGTTGTTGCATATTCCGGCCCGAGTCTCGCAACGAACGCACCTGTTGACACGGCAATGCTCGGCCGTTCTTATTCCTGTGCCTGAGGCATGACGCTTCAGCGGTGCCCTCCCTCGGCGATGATCGCTTTCGGGAGGTATACGCGAGTTGCTCGCGCACCCATATATTGAAAGTTGATAGCGCTCAATCGATTGAGATTTTGATCGCGCTTAACAGTCTATATGGCCCCCAAGGCCAGGTTTGATTGGTGTCCGGGATAATTCTTGATGCCATGAAACGACGCTGCCAGCTCACAGGCTGGCAGCGTCGCCAGCCAGGCGACGACGAAGATCGAAGTCTTGCGACGGATTGAGCCCTCTAGAGTCAGATAAATGGCCGTCTGAGCAGCGAGGCGAAATGATGAGCGCTCAGACTCCAGAAACCGGGTTGAAGGTTTGAGGAAAGTCTTTGTCAGCCGGTGTTCAGCTCACCACACGGAGCCCGTAAGATGTTCGCTGTCAGCCCCGTTGCGTCTGCCTCTGCCGCCGCGTTGAAGCCGCAGCTGGTCGATGCGCCGGAGCGGATCGCGTCCGTGATGGCAAACCAACCTGCAATGCCGGCGGCGTTCGATCCGAGGACGACTTACGCGCTCACGGCCGATGCGGTCCTGTCGCTGGTCCGGACACGCCAACCTGCTCCGGACGCCACCGCGCCTCAGCCGCAGCACGCCGGCGAGACGCGCGCGGCCGAGACTGTGCGCAGCGACGTCGTGACCGGATCACAACCTTCGAGTGATCCTGTCCCGACGGCGACCGCGTTGGATCGCTCGATCGCCGATAGCAAGACGGTCCGGCAGGTCGAAGAAGCCGCGAAATGGGATGCTTACCTTTACAGCATCACGCATATCGACAGCAGCATCATGGCTGCCATCAGCTTCTATCTCATGTGCAACGACGTTCATTATCAGAATTTCAAGGCCGAGCATCCGAGCACGGATATTCATTGGATCAACGTCGACAACAAGAAGATCGTTTCGCTGTGGCCGAAGGTGACGGATCAGTGGTTTCCGCCGCGCTGATGCCGCCGTCCGGGCCGGTCGGCTGCGTGCTCGAACGGCCTTCGACGGGCGCCGTCCGCCAGGGATCCGGTTTCCGCCGTCCGGCCTGAACCAGACTGCAGCGGTTCCGCGCGAAGCCGCCGCGGGCAGAGCGGCGGCAGCATGGTCCGCAGATGCGCCGCGAAGGCCCGGGCCAGCGCTGCTGCGCAGCGTTCGTCGCAGCGGATCACGAGGCCGAACTTCGGCCGGGGCGGCAATCCGGCGTCCGCTGCAGCAGCGCTTCGCCTCCCTCGGTGACCTGCACGGCTGCGGCCTGCTTCAGGAGATGGAGATCGTGGCCGACCGCCGGACCAAGGTGCCGGCACCGGAGCTGGGTGATGCGATCACGCGGCGCCGCCTGGATTTGGGCCTCAGCATGAACATCGTGCAACTGCCGGGTATGGGCGGCGTGTTCCGCATCGCGCCGCCGCTGACGGTGCCGCAGGCGAAGATCGATCAGAACGTGGACATCCCGGTGCGCGCCCTCGAAGCCTCAGTCTAGGGCGCCCAGGATCGGGATCCCAAAGGGCGAGCCCTTTGGCGGGGTTCGGGGGCGGAGCCCCTGAGGCATCGGGCCAAGCCCGGCACCAGGGCTCTGCCCTGGACCCGCAAAAGGTCGGAGACCTTTTGAAACCAGGACTTTCGTGATCAGTCTTGGAAGCAGTGCCTCACGCCGCCTCGATCTCGGCGCTGACGTTCAGCCACTCCTCCTCGGCGGCAGCGAGGGCGTCCGCCGCGTCGGAGCGCATCTTGGCGATCTCCCCCGCCTTGGCCGCGTTCTCCCGAAAGGCCGTGCCGTCCTCGAGCGCCGCGTCGATCTTCTGGATCGCCGCTGTGAGCTTGGCCATGCGCGCCTCGATCCCTTCGAGCCGCTTGCGCAGCGGCGCGAGGGCGGCCCGGCGCTCGACCCCGGCGCGGCGCGCCTCGGCCTTCTGGCCGCCCGCGGGCTCCGCGTCGCGCGTCTCCTCGCGCTCCGGTCCGGACAGGACGAACCGGCGGTAATCGTCCATGTCGCCGTCGAAGGTCTTCACGGTGCCGTCGGCCACCAGCCAGAGGCGATCCGCGCAGGCCTCGACCAGGAAGCGGTCGTGGCTCACCAGGATGACGGCGCCCTCGTAGTCGTTGATCGCCTCGACCAGGGCCTGGCGGCTCTCGATGTCGAGGTGGTTGGTCGGTTCGTCGAGGATGAGCAGGTGCGGGCCGTGGAAGGCCGCGAGCCCCATCAGCAGGCGCGCCTTCTCGCCACCGGAGAGTTTCTCCACCGGCGTGTCGGCCTTGTTGGCGCCGAAGCCGAGCCGGGCGGTGGCCGAGCGCACCTTCGCCTCCGGCACGTCCGGCATCAGCGTCCGCACATGGGCGTAGGCGCTCTCGGCCGGGCGCAACTCGTCGAGCTGGTGCTGGGCGAAATACGCCACCTCCATCTTGGACGACCGCCGCATCTCCCCGGCGATCGCCCCGAGCCGGCCGCCGATCAGCTTGCAGAAGGTCGACTTGCCGTTGCCGTTGGCGCCGAGCAGCGCCACCCGGTCGTCGGGCGCGAGGTTGAGGTCGAGCCCGCTGAGGACGACGCGGTCGCCGTAGCCGGCCTTGACCCGTTCCATGGAGACGATCGGGGGCGAGAGCGGCTTTTCCGGGCTCGGCAGGTGGATCACCGGCACGTCGTCCTCGATCAGCGCGGCGATCGGCTCCATCTTGGCCAGCCGCTTCACCCGGGATTGCGCCTGCCGGGCCTTGGTGGCCTTCGCCTTGAACCGGTCGATGAAGCTCTGCAGATGCGCGCGCTCGGCATCCTGCTTCACCTTGGCCTTGGCGAGCAGCATGCGCTTCTCGGAGAGCTGCTTGGCGAAGCTGGTGTATCCGCCGCGGTAGATCGTCAGCTTGCCGCGGTCGAGATGCAGGATGTGGTCGACGCTGGTGTCCAGCAGGTCGCGGTCGTGACTGATGATGATCGCGGTGCGCGGGTAGCGCTCCAGGTAGTCGTAGAGCCAGAGCGTGCCCTCGATGTCGAGGTAGTTGGTCGGCTCGTCGAGGAGCAGGAGGTCGGGTTCCGAGAACAGCACGGCGGCAAGCGCCACGCGCATCCGCCAGCCGCCGGAGAAGTCCGCGCAGGGCCGCGCCTGGGCGGACGCATCGAAGCCGAGCCCGTGCAGGATCGCGGCGGCGCGGGCCGGCGCCGAATGCGCGCCGATATCGACCAGCCGGGTCTCGATCTCGGCCCGGCGCAGGCCGTCGGCATGCTCGGCCTCCGCCATCAGCCGGGCTCGCTCGGTGTCGGCGGCGAGCACCACCGCGTGCAGCGTTTCGGGGCCGGCCGGGGCTTCCTGGGCGACCGCGCCGATGCGCATGCCCTTGGGCAGGGAAACGGACTTCGCGTCCACCGGCAGGTCGCCGAGGATCGCCTTGAACAGCGTGGTCTTGCCGGCGCCGTTGCGCCCGACGAGACCCACGCGCGCGCCCTCGGGAATCGAGAAGTTCGCGGAATCGAGGATCAGGCGATCGCCGATGCGGTAGGTGAGGTCATGGACGCGCAGCATGGCGGCGTTCTGGCGGTCCAGACGCGGGGAGGCAAGCACCCTGACGCTGTGGCTGCGCCCTGGAGGCCCGGGCGAGCCGACGCAGGACCCCATCGTCGATCAGCGGGCGCGATAGCGAAATCGGTAGAAGCCGCTTTAACGGAATCGCATGACTCTCCGATGATTGTGCGAAGTCTCTCCGGTGACTGTGCAGCGTCCGTCGTTCGAACCGATCAATGTCCGTTTTTAGGCGGTAATACCGTCGCGGGCCCGGGGCCTGGCGTCGGATGCAAGTCTGCCGGGGTGCGCGCCAGTTGGGCGCCGTGATGGGAGAGGTGTTTTGGGTCGCACCGTGATCCTGACTGACGATCTCGGCCGCGGCGAGCGCCTAGCGCGCAATCTGGGCGGCGGCCCGAGCCTCGTCCTCCACGACCTCTACGGCGATGCGGAGCCGCCCCGGGGGGCGGACCTGGTGATCAGCGATGTCAGCGCGCTGACTTCCGACGCCGTGCTGCGCCTGCGCCGGACGCTGGCCGTGGCGCGCGACAAGGCCACGCCGTTCCTGGCGCTGATCCACGGCAATCTCGGGCGCGGCGAGATCCAGGCGACCGCCCTCGGGGCCACGCGGATCCTCCCGGCCTCCGCGGCCAACGCCCTGCTGGCCAGCGCCGTCGCGGCTTTGAGCGCGGCCGGAGGCGGACCCGATGACGGCGTCGCGCTGCGCCGCCGCGCCGACGAGGCGCGGTCCGCCTTCCGGGCGATCTTCCGTGCGGACACGACGCCGGCGGCCGCCATCGTCGATGCCGGCACCACGATCATCAACCGGGCGATCCGCGAGGCGAAGGTCCGCGACTGGCTGAACGTGGTGGCCGGCTTCGACGACGTGACCCACCGGCACTGCCTGACGGTCGCCGGCCTGGCCGCGGCCTTCGCGCAGAGCCTGGGCCTGAACGAAACGGATACGCATCACCTGACCAAGGGCGCGCTGCTGCACGATATCGGCAAGGCCCGGATCCCGCTGGCGATCCTGAACAAGCCCGCTCCGCTCAATGCGGCGGAGCGGCTGGAGATGGATCGGCATCCGGCCATCGGCTACGACATGCTGGCGGATGGCGGCTACGATGCCGGAACGCTGGCCGTGGTCCGCTCGCATCACGAATATCTCGACGGCTCCGGCTACCCAGACGGGCTTCGGGCACAGGAGATCCCCGACCTCGTCCGGCTGATCACGATCTGCGATATCTTCGCGGCATTGATCGAGGCCCGGCCCTACAAGGCGCCGAAGCCGATCCAGGAGGCCTACGCGATCCTGGGAACGATGGGCCCCAAGCTCGATGCCGACCTCCTGCGGGCGTTCCGCCAGGTGGTGGTCGCGTGCGACCAGACGACCCTGCGCGCCTCGGCCTGAGGCGCGCCGTCAGACCAGCTCCCAGGCCGTGGGCTCGCGCATCAGTGCCCGGACCAGCGCGTGGTTCAGCTCGTGGCCGGTGTGGAACGCCGCGACATGGCCTTCCACCGGGTGCCCCACCAGCATCAGGTCGCCGACCAGGTCCAGGATCCGGTGGCGGACGGGCTCCGCCGGGACGCGCATCCCGCCGATGACGCGTCCCCGCCAGAGAAGTGCCGCCGAGCGCGTGGAGACGCCCTGCAGGAAATCCTCGCCCACGGCGTAGCCGTAGGCGCGTCCCGCCATGGCGCGAACGTACCGTCCGAAGCTGCGCGCGGGCGCGATCTCCTGCACGAAGCGGTCCGGCGTGATGACGCCGGACCAGTCGAGCGAGCCGAAATGGGCGAGCGCGACGTGGCCGGTGACGTGCAATCCCAGGCCCGGCCCGATCTGGATCAGGCGCCGCCCATCCGCGACGGTGACCGTCCGGCGCATCCGCAGCACCCGGCAGGGGGCGGGCTGCTCGGTCCGACCCACATCCCGGATCGCCGCGCACCAGGGGGTCGCGCTCCCGTCGAAGATCGGCAGCTCGTCCGCGTCGATCTCGACCAGCACGTTGTCGACCCGGAGCGCGTGCAGGGACGCCATCAGGTGCTCGATCGTGCGCACGAGCACCCCGTCCCGCCGGATCGCAGACGAGAGCGGCTGCGATTCCCGGAACTGCCACAGGGCCGGAACATCGACGGCCTCCCCCGTATTCAGGCGGCGGCGGAAGACGATGCCATGTCCCGCAGGCGCCGGGCAGACGCGAACCCTGGCATAGCGGCCGGAATGCAAGCTGTGGCCGGAGCGCTCGAACGCATCGGACAATGTCGCCTGCCGCCGGACGAGCGGGCTGAACGAGCCGGCGAAGGGATGAGCGATGTCGAACGTCTGGTGCATTGCGAATCGTCTGGCGCCGAGGCGCGGGAAATTATCCCTCTCCACCGATTCCCGCTAATAAACTCCTGTTCAGCCAAGCGCGGCTTGACCGGCCCGCGCGTGACCGTCACCATCGATTTCGCCTCATCGCTGGCGCGCGGCCGGGTCGGCGCGCCGCTCCAAGATGCGGGCTGCTTCCGTCCCCACAGTTGCTGGTCGGCACCCGTCAGGACAGGGACGGAGGCTGGGGCCGAAGGGACAGGATCGATGGCGCGGTTGGGGACGATACCCTTCTTCAAGGATCCGGGCATCGAGCTCGGTCCGTTCGAGACCCGCTGCCACTGGCGCCGCTTCGACGAGAACGAGGTGTTGGTCGACTTCGACGACATCTCCACGGACGTCTACTTCATCGCCACGGGCGAGGTCCGCATCCTGAACCGGACCCAGTCCGGCAAGGAGGTGATCCTCGGCGAGATGCGCGGCGGGGCCTTCTTCGGCGAGCTCGCCGCCATCGACGGGATCGGCCGCTCGGCCAACGTCACGGCGCTGACCCGCGGTGAGGTCTGCGTGGTGCCGGCCGCGGTGTTCCGCCAGATGGTGTTCGCCTCCGAGGCGATCGCCGACCGGCTGTTCCGGCTGCTGGCCAAGCGCGTGCGCGAACTCAACACCCGGCTGATGGAGCACGCGCTCCTGGACCTGAAGCACCGGCTCTATGCCGAGCTGCTGCGCCTCTCGGTCCCGCGGTCGGGCACCTCCGGCGAGCGGGTCGTGTCGCCGCCGCCCTACCACCACGTGCTGGCCGCCCGGATCGGCTGCCGCCGCGAGCAGGTCACCCGCGAGTTCACCGCGATGGCGGCCGAGGGCCTGGTCGACCGCACCCGCGGCGCCCTGGTGCTGCGCCGGCCCGATCTCCTCGAGGCGCGCGTGGCCGAGGCGCTGCGCGAGGATTCCTGACGCTTTGGCCGACGCACCGGCGCTGCGCCTGCGGCTGGAGGATCTCACCAAGCGCTTCGGCAGCCACCTCGCCGTCGATGCGGTGAACCTCACGCTGGAGCCCGGGGAGTTCTTCTGCCTGCTCGGGCCGTCCGGATGCGGGAAGAGCACCCTCCTGCGCATGATCGCGGGCTTCGAGATCCCGAGTTCCGGCCATGTTCGCCTCGGCGAGCAGGACCTCACGGCGCTGCCCCCGCACCGGCGGCCCGTGAACATGATGTTCCAGTCCTACGCGCTGTTCCCGCACATGAGCGTGGCCGGCAATGTCGGCTACGGCCTCAAGGGACTGGGCCGGGCTGCCGCCACGGCCCGCGTCACGGAGCTGCTGCGCCTTGTCCGCCTCGACGGTTTCGGGGATCGCCGCCCCGACACCCTGTCGGGCGGGCAGCGCCAGCGGGTCGCGCTCGCCCGGGCGCTCGCCCGCGAGCCGAAGCTGCTGCTCCTGGACGAGCCCCTCGGCGCCCTCGACCGGGGCCTGCGCGAGGAGACCCAGGCCGAGTTGCGCGCCGTGCAGCGCCGCCTCGGCACCGCCTTCGTGGTGGTGACGCACGATCCCGAGGAGGCGATGATGCTCTCCGACCGCGTCGGCGTCATGGAGCATGGCCGGCTCGCCCAGGTCGGGACCCCGGCCGAGTTGTACCGCCGCCCGGCCAGCCGCTTCGTGGCGGGCCTGCTCGGCGACGTGAATCTCATCCCGGGCCGGCTGGGACCCGCCGAGCCCGGCGACACCCGCACGGTGGAGACCGCCCACGGGCCGGTCCGCGCCGCCGCGCCTTCGTTGCCCGAGGGCGCCTCGGTCGTGGTCGCCGTGCGCCCGGAAGACCTCGTCCTCGGCGCCGAGGGCCTGCCGGTGACGATCGCCGACGCGACCTTTCTCGGCGACCGCCTGCGCCGCACGCTGCGCCTGCCCGATGGCACGCTGCTGCGGTCGAGCGGCAGGCCGGGCGGCGAGCGGGAATCCGCGGGTTCGGACACCCGCGCCGGCTTCGCCCCGAGCGACGCCGTGATCCTGCCGGCATGATGCGCGCTGCAATGACCCGGGCCCGCCCGGCCGGGACCCTGGAGCGGCAGCCATGAGGGTGAAGGCGCCCGGAAAGCGGCTTTTCGACCGGCTCGTGCGCCTGCCGCCGCTGCTCTGGCTGTCGGCCTTCTTCCTGCTGCCCGTCGCCATCACGCTCAAGATCAGCCTGTCGGAGCCGGCCACCGCGATCCCGCCCTACCTGCCGGTCTTCGACTGGCAGGGCGGTATCGAGGGCTGGTCGTCCTTCCTCGAAGCCCTGAACCTCGACAATTACGCGACGCTCGCCGCCGACACGCTCTACCGCGATGCCGCCCTCGGCTCGCTCGCCTACGCCGCGGCGTCCAGCCTGATCCTCGTCGCCCTCGGCACGCCGCTCGCCTACGCGCTGGCCCGGGCGCCGTCGCGATGGCAGCCGCTCCTCGTCGCCCTGGTGGTGGTGCCGTTCTGGACGAGTTTTCTGATCCGGATCTACGCCTGGATCGCGATCCTGAAACCCGAGGGACTGCTGAACTTGATCCTGCTGCGCCTCGGCCTGGTCTCCGAGCCGCTGATCATCCTGAACACCGATGCCGCGATTCTCATCGGTCTCGTCTACGCCTACCTGCCGTTCATGGTGCTGCCGCTCTACGCGGTGATGAACCGGCTCGATCCCGCGCTGCGCGAGGCGGCGGCGGATCTCGGCGCCTCGCCGACGCGGGTGTTCTGGTCGGTGACACTGCCGCTCAGCCTGCCCGGGATCGCGGCCGGGGCCGGGCTCTGCTTCATTCCGATGGTCGGCGAGTTCGTGATCCCGGATCTCCTGGGCGGCTCGGAGACCCTGATGCTCGGCCGGGTGCTGTGGAGCGAGTTCTTCTCGAATCGCGACTGGCCGCTCGCATCGGCCGTGGCGGTGCTGATCCTCGCTATCGTCATCGGGCCCGTGGTGCTGTTCCGCGACAGCCTGCGCACCGGCGGGGAGGGCCGTCCGTGACCTGGGTGACCCGCACGGCGCTGACGATCGGGCTGATGTTCCTGTACGCGCCGATCCTGGTTCTGGTCGTCTACTCGTTCAACGCCTCGCACCTGGTCACCGTCTGGGGCGGATTTTCCATGAAGTGGTACGGCGCCCTGTTGGCCGACGCGCCGCTGATGGCGGCGGCGTGGGTCTCCCTGCGGGTCGCGCTGTTCACGAGCCTGATCGCGACCATCCTGGGAACCCTGGCGGCTCTGGCCCTCGAACGCCACGGCCGCTTCCGCGGGCGGGCGCTGTTCACCGGACTGATCTTCGGGCCGATGGTGATGCCGGAGGTGATGATCGGCCTGTCACTCCTGCTGATGTTCATCGGGATCGGCATCGACCGGGGCATCGCCACCATCGTGATCGCGCACGCGACCTTCTGCACCGGCTTCGTCGCCGTCGTGGTGGCGGCGCGCCTGCGCGGCCTCGACCGTGGGCTTGAGGAGGCGGCCGCCGATCTCGGTGCCGGTCCGTTGCGGGTGTTCCTCACGATCACGCTGCCGCTGCTCGCGCCCGCCGTGCTGGCCGGCGCGCTGCTCGCCTTCACGCTCTCGCTCGACGACCTCGTGATCGCGAGTTTCGTCTCGGGCCCGGGCTCGACCACGCTGCCGATGCGGCTCTACGGCCAGGTTCGGCTCGGGGTGAATCCCGAGATCAATGCCGCCTCGACGATCCTCGTCGTACTGGTCAGCACGTTCGTCCTGCTGGCCTCCTGGCTGACCGTCCGACGCGCGAACGCCTGAGCGCCGATTCATCCCGCGGGAGACGGTCCCAGCCGCGCGCCAGGTGCGCCCGCGCACGCAGCCCCACGCCGGTGGATCATAGGCTTGCCGGGATTCGGCTGCTGAAGCGGCCGTTCCCCGAGGGACCACCGTCATGATCCGTGCCCTGACAACGATCTCCCTGGCAGCACTCCTCCTGGCCCCGGCGGCGCAGGCCCGCCCGACCCGCGCGCAGGCGCAGCCATCGCCCAGCCCCGCCGTCAAGGCGCGCCAAGCTGCGCTGAAGGATTTCGACGCCCGGATGAGCCGCCTCGATTCCCTGATGGGCCTGTCGCCCCGGGCGGCCCCCCGGTCCCGCTCGGCGGAGGCCGGGCGCTAGTACGCGCAACGTCGGAAGGGCTAACGGCCGAGGCCGCCGGCCTCCTCGATGAACCGCGCGACCGCGTCCGCACCATCGCCGCCGCGCAGGGATGCGAAGACGTAGGGCCGGGCGCCGCGCATCCGCTTCGTGTCGGCCTCCATCACCGACAGGTCGGCGCCGACCAGCGGCGCGAGATCGATCTTGTTGACGATCAGCAGGTCCGACCGGGTGATGCCGGGACCGCCCTTGCGGGGAATCTTCTCCCCGCCGGCCACGTCGATCACGTAGAGGGTGATGTCGGCGAGTTCCGGTGAGAACGTTGCCGCAAGGTTGTCGCCGCCGGATTCGATCAGCACCAGGTCGAGCTTCGGGAAGCGCCGGCTCATCTCGGCGACCGCGGCGAGGTTGATCGAGGCATCCTCGCGGATCGCCGTATGCGGGCATCCGCCGGTCTCGACGCCCAGGATCCGCTCCTCCGGCAGCGCGCCCGCCACCGTCAGGATCCGGGCATCCTCCTTGGTGTAGATGTCGTTGGTGATCGCGCAGATCTCGTAGCGGTCGCGGAAGCGCTTGCAGAGCTGCTCCATCAGGGCGGTCTTGCCGGAGCCCACGGGGCCGCCGATGCCGACGCGGAGCGGGCCGTTCGAGGAGGTCATGCTGCGTTCTCAGGATCGGAAGATGCGGGAATACTGGGTCTCGTGCCGGAACGAGCCGAGATCGAGCCGGATGGTGGCAGACCCGATCGCGTCGAGATCCGCGTCGTGCGCCGCCTCCGCGAGCCGGACCAGGAGGGGTGCGAGCGCCGCGACCACCCGCGTGCCGGCGGCCTGACCGACCGGGGCCGCACGCAAGGCCGCCGAGACGAGGTTCTGGACGAAGGCGAGGGCGTAGGCCGCAAGCGTCGGCGGCAGTGCCATGCCGTGCGCGCCCGCGGCCGCGCCGACCGCGACCGGATAGGCGACCGGTCCCGGAAGCCGGCCGGCCAGCGCCGAGAGCCGTTCGCAGGGCCAGGCGCCCAGGGTTGCGTCGAGGAAGCTGCGACCCTGCTGGCTCGTCTCCAGATGCAATTCGCGCGACGGCGCCAGGGCCAGGGCGAGATCGTTGATCGCGGCGATTCCGTCCGGTTCGGCGGCGCCGGCCGCCCGATGGGCGTGGGCTGCCAGGATCAGGTCGTTGCGCAGGGCGCCGTGCTCGCACACGTCCGCCAACCACGCGGCGAGGCTCGGCTCGTCCTGCACGTCGCCGGTCTCGGCGGCCCATTCCAGGCCGTGCGAATACGCGTAGGCTCCGACCGGATACCCGGGCGACAGCCACGCCATCAGCCGGAGTGCCGCCAGCGTCTCAGCCATCGGCATGGTGGTGATGATGCGGGCCGTGCGCATCCCCGTGCGCATCCCCGTGCCCATGCCCATGGCCGTGCGCGTGCCCGCCGGAATAGGCTCCCCCCTCCGGCCGGAACGGGCGCTCCACGGGTTCTGCCGTCCCGCCGAGCCCCCGGACCATGTCGGCGAGCACGTGGTCGTCGGCGATCCACACCGCCTCCGCGCCGATCTCGGCCGGGATATGCCGGTTGCCGATGTGCCAGATCAACCGCCTCAAGGCGTGCTCGCTGGCGGCGCGGATCTCCAGCAGGCGCTCCGGCGCGGCCTCGACCCAGACCAGGCGGCCATCCTCCAGCACCAGGGCATCGCCGTCGTCCAGCACGACCGCCTCCGGCAGATCGAGCAGAAACCGCAGGCCCCCTTGCCCCCGCATGCCGACGCGGCGGCGATGACGCTCGCCGGAATCGAGGACCACCCGGTCGACGATCTCGCCCCCGGACAGGTGCTCGCGGCGGAGGATTCGGGTGGCGCGGATCATGAACTCAGGATTGGTCAATGAGATCGGGCTCCTTCGGCAGGAAGCCATCGGCCAGCGCGTTCTCAAGGGTGAACGGCGGCTGCTCCGGGAACAGGGTGAAATCGATCCCCGTCTGCTCGGATGCCTTGCGGCGGCCGGACATGTAACACACCGCGAAGACGTCGCCGGGATAGCGGCGCAGGCTCGGGCTGGCATCGAGAAGTTCGGCCAGCCCGTTGCGTTGCTCCGCGATCGTTCCCTTCCAGCTGCTGCAGCGAAGGCCGGGCTGGTATTTCCACTTCAGCAGGTGCGTGAGCAGAACGGTCAGACGGTTGCGGATCTCGCGCTTGTCGCTGGCGCCCACGCTCGCCACCTCGTCGATCAAATGGTCCAGGTCGAGCTCGTCGAAACGGCGGGCGCGCAGCAGATCGGCCTGGGCCTGCGTCCAGAGGAAGAAGTCGGTCTCGTAGAGGTCGGCCCTCGGTGGTGGTTTCAGCGCGGCCTTCGCCATGTCCGGCCTCCTGTTCGTTCGCGCCACGATAGCTCAGAACAGGAAATAGCGCTGCGCCATCGGCAGCACCTCGGCCGGCTCGCAGACCAGGAGTTCGCCGTCGGCCCGCACGTCGTAGGTCTCGGGATCGACCTCGATCACCGGCGTGGCATCGTTGAGCACCATGCTCTTCTTGGAGATGCCGCCGCGGACATTCTCCACGGCGACCAGCTGCTTCTGCACCCCGAGCCGCTCCCGCAACCCGTCCTCCACCGCCGCCCGGGACACGAAGGTCAGGGCCGTCGCATAGGGCACGCGGCCGTAGGCGCCGAACATCGGGCGGTAATGCACCGGCTGGGGCGTCGGGATCGAGGCGTTCGGGTCGCCCATCGGGGCGGCCGCGATGCTGCCGCCCTTCAGCACGAGATCGGGTTTCACGCCGAAGAAGGCGGGTGTCCAGAGCACGAGGTCGGCGAGCTTGCCGGGCTCCACCGAGCCGATATGCTTCGAGACACCGTGCGCGATGGCCGGGTTGATCGTGTATTTCGCGACGTAGCGCCGGGCGCGCAGGTTGTCGGTGCCGGAGGCGTCCCCCGCGAGCGCGCCGCGCTGCCGCTTCATCTTGTCGGCGGTCTGCCAGGTGCGGATCACGACCTCGCCGACGCGCCCCATGGCCTGGCTGTCCGACGACATCATCGAGAGCGCGCCGATATCGTGCAGGATGTCCTCGGCCGCGATCGTCTCGCGCCGGATCCGGCTCTCGGCGAAGGCCAGGTCCTCGGGGATCGACGGGTCGAGGTGGTGGCAGACCATGAGCATGTCGAGATGCTCGTCGATGGTGTTTCTTGTGTATGGGCGTGTTGGGTTCGTGGACGACGGGAGGACGTTCGGCAGCCCAGCGACCTTGATGATGTCGGGTGCGTGGCCGCCGCCCGCGCCCTCGGTGTGGAACGCGTGGATCGTGCGGCCCTTGAACGCCGCGATCGTGTCCTCCACGAAGCCCGACTCGTTGAGCGTGTCGGTGTGGATCATGACCTGGATGTCGTGAGCGTCCGCCACCGACAGGCAGGTGTCGATCGCTGCCGGAGTCGTGCCCCAATCCTCGTGGAGCTTCAGCGCGCAGGCCCCCGCCCGGACCATCTCGACCAGGCTCTCCGGCCGAGAGGCGTTGCCCTTGCCGGCGAACGCCAGGTTCATGGGTAAGCTGTCGGCCGCCTCGATCATCCGGGCGATGTGCCAGGGGCCCGGCGTGCAGGTGGTGGCGAAGGTGCCGTGCGCCGGCCCGGTGCCCCCGCCCAGCATCGTGGTCACCCCCGAGCACAAAGCTTCCTCGATCTGCTGCGGGCAGATGAAGTGGATGTGGCTGTCGAACCCGCCCGCCGTGAGGATCTTGCCCTCGCCGGCGATCACCTCCGTGCCGGGCCCGACGACGATGTCGATCCCGGGCTGCACGTCGGGGTTGCCGGCCTTGCCGAGCTTGAAGATCCGGCCCCGCACGATGCCGACATCGCATTTCACGATGCCCCAATGGTCGAGCACCACCGCGTTGGTGATCACCGTATCGACGGCCCCCGCCGCGTTGGTGACCTGGCTCTGGCCCATCCCGTCGCGGATCACCTTGCCGCCGCCGAACTTCACCTCCTCGCCGTAGGTGGTGAAATCACGCTCGACCGTGATCTCGAGGGCGGTATCGGCCAGGCGTATGCGGTCGCCCGTGGTCGGCCCGAACATGTCGGCGTAGGCGGCCCGGGGGAGGGCGGCGGGTTTGGGCGTGTTGGCCATGAATATCAGGGCTCCCGGCGCAAGCGCGTGAAGGCGTCCGCGGGTTCGGCCTTCCGATCGAAGGTCAGCGTCGTGAGGCAGCCGGCGGAGCGGTTGATGGCGCCGATGAGGTGATCGGCGAAGTCGCCCTTTCCGCCAGCCCAGGCTGACAGGGCGGCTTCGGCCGCCTCGCGGTGATCGACGACGACATTCGACGCGTTGAGCAAGCGGCGGATCACCGAGACGAGGGCGGCTTTCTTCTGGCGCAGGGGCCGCGCCAGGATCCAGACGGTTTCGGCAAGCACGACCGCGTTGACGAAGAACTGAGCGTCGCGCCGGCTCAGAGCTTCCGTCGCGAGCGCAGTCTGCTCCGGCGCGTCGTCCGGCCACACCGTCTCGTCCACGAGCCACCGCAGCAGCACGTTCGTGTCCAGCCCGATCACGCCTCGTCGTCCTGGGAATCGTCGTGCGTCCGTTCCCAGCGGGCGCCGCGGCTCGCCTCGATCCAGTCGGCCACGCGCGCGCCGTCGACCGGCGCGATCGGATCGCAGGTGTCACGGCCGACGATACCGCGAAGCGCAGCCAGCGCGTCCGTGCGTGCCTCGACGAGGAAGCGTCCGTGCGCATCCTGCGTGAAGACAAGCTTGTCGCCGGCCTTCACGCCCAGCGCCCGGCGGAGCGACGCCGGCACCGTCACCTGCCCCTTCGACGTCAGCGTGGCCTCCGTCGCCTTCATCTCGGCCTCCTTACCGTATGCCCGGACAGTAAGGAGGTTCCTGAACGCCGGACAAGACCGATCAGCGTGCAGGCGTGGCGCTTGGCCATGGTCACAGCTTGCCCATCACGTCGCCCCGGAAACCGTACACGGTGCGTCCGCCCGAGAGCGGCACCAGCACGACCTCCCGGGTGGAGCCCGGCTCGAACCGCACCGCCGTGCCCGGCGCGATGTCGAGGCGCCGGCCGCGGGCCTTCTCGCGCTCGAAGACGAGGCCTGGGTTCACCTCGAAGAAATGGTAGTGCGAGCCGACCTGGATCGGCCGGTCGCCGGTGTTGGCGACCTCGATCACCGCGCGGTCGGCGCCGACGTTGAACACGATCTCGCCGGGCAACGTGGTCACCCGGCCCGGCACGTCGGCCGAGAGCGCCCCGCGGATCGGGTGATGCACCGTCACGAGCTTCGTCCCGTCCGGGAAGGTCGCCTCGACCTGGATGTCGGGGATCATCTCGGCGATGCCGGGCATCACCTGGTCGGCCGTCAGGACGTTCGCCCCCGCCTGCATCAGCTCGGTCACGGTGTGCCCGTCGCGGGCGCCCTCGACCACGAAGTCGCTGATCAGCGCCACGGCCTCGGGGTGGTTGAGCTTGACGCCGCGCGCCAGGCGGTTGCGCGCCACCTGCGCCGCCATGGCGATCAGCAGCTTGTCCTTCTCGCGGGGCGTCAGCAGCACGTGAGAACCTCGTCGTTGCGGCCGTGCGAGCAAGAAACATGCGCGCCGCGGGGTCAAGGCTCGGCGCGTCTCACTCCGACATCCCGGTGAACCCGGCGAACAGATCCGGCAGCGTCTCGCCCCGGATCCGGCTCGGCAGATCGCGCGGATGGATGAACTCGTCCCGGAACCATGGGTAGCGGCTCCCGTCGAAAGAGCCGCGCAACCAGTCGATCACCCGGCGGACGCGGCCGATCCGCTCCGCATCGGGGTGGTAGGTCAACCAGATGTCGAGACTTGTGCGGCCGAGATTGTCCACCGGGACGACCTGGGCGCCGATGGCGGTCGCATAGGTCGGCAACAGGCCGATCCCCGCGCCTTTCGCGATGGCCCAGTAATAGGCGCTGCTGACGTTGATCTTCAGCGTCACCGGAATCTCCGCGGGAAATCCCTCCAGGCCTTTCGCATAGTCTTCCAGGCGAATCGTCTGGCTCGCGGCCTGGACCACGATCCGGTGCCGGGCGAGGTCCGCCGGCTTCTCGGGCAACCCGTAGATCTGCTCGTAGCTGCGCGCGGCGTAGGGCATGACGTGCATGCGCCCGAGCTTGACCATCCGCAGGTCGGGGCTCGTCGGCCGCGTGAGCTGGATCGAGACATCCGCCTCCAGCCGCAGCACGTCGGCGGATTCCATGGCGCAGCGCAAGTCGACGGTCAGGCGCGGGTTGGCACGCTGAAACTCAACCAGCCGCGGTGCCAGCCAGAACGCGCCGAGGCCTTCCGTGACCGCGATTCGCACCTCGCCGGTCTCGGCGAACGGGGCTGCGTCGCCCGCCAGCATCAACCCGAACGCCGCCGCCTCCATGCGGCTGGCAGCCTCCAGGATCGCGCGTCCCTCGGCGGTCAGCCGCACCCCATCGATGTGCCGGGTGATCAGCGGCGCGCCGATCCGCGCTTCGAGGTCGCTGACCCGCCGCCGGATCGAATTGATCGAGAGGCCGAGGCTGGCCGCCGCGGACCGGAAGCTGCCGCACCGATGCAGGGTGAGGAACACCCGGACACTCTGCCAATCGGGCATCGAGCCGTGGTCGACCTCGACCCGTTCCATCCGCGGAACACCCCTGTTTCAAATCATGCACATACAGCGGCTGCGCTAGATGCGAAGTGCTGCAGCGTCAATCCGTTCCCGAATGACAGGTCATCCGATGACGGTGCACGTCGCCCACTCCCGTTTCGCGGCACAGAACCCGGCGCGGCTGAGCATTCCGCCGCTGCTTCCGGAGCCGCGGCATGAACTCGGTGCGATGCGGGTCGATCGGGTTGCCCGGCACCTCGTCGCTTTCCTGCCGACGCCGGACGACCTCGGACGGCTCATCGCGGCGGCGCGGGTGGACCTGCCCGACCTGGCACCGCTCGCCACGGTGCAGCGGGTGCTGTCGATCAATCCCGACAGCGTCGTCGCGATCGCCCAGCGGCACCGGTTCGATGCCGCCGACCCACGCGGCGAGGGCTTCGTGGCCTGCCTGATGCTGAACCGCGCCGGCCTCGCGGCCCTGCAGGCGGGAACCTTCGATGCGGCCGAGCCGCCCGCCGCCCTGCTGGCCGGGCAGCACGAGCGTCCGGCCGCGATCTACGTCTGGGCCGTGTATGCGCGTCGGCGGCTCGCCGGCGGCGTCGGCCTCGTGTTCGACCGCCTGTCGAGCCCCCTGTACCGGGGCGTCGACTTCTACGCCCGCGCGGCGACGCCCGAAGGCGCCGACCTGCTCACGACCCTGGGCTTCGCCAAGGGCGGGGGGGCGAACGGGCTCCTCTATCATTTCGCCCGGACGCCGGTTCCCGAGATCTCGCCCCCATACGACAGCCACAGGCCCGGCCTCAGCGGCGTCAGCGTCGCCGTGGCGCGCAGCTTCGAGGATCTCGCCCGGGTCATCGCCCTGCGGGCCGCCGTCTACATGGCCGAGCAGGCCTGCCCGTACGAGGAGGAGTTCGACGGCAACGACCTCTCGGCCACCCACCTGATCGGCTATGTCGGCGACGAGCCGGCCGGCTGCCTGCGGATCCGGTTCTTCGCCGACTTCGCCAAGATCGAGCGGCTGGCCGTCCGGGCGGAATACCGCAACACCCGCATGGCCTTCGCGCTGGTCCGGGCCGGGATCGAGCTGGCCCGGGTCAAGGGTTACCGCCGGCTCTACGGCCACGCGCAGAAGCGCCTCGTCGGGTTCTGGAGCCGGTTCGGCTTCCGGGTCTTCGAGGGCGCGCAGGAACTCGTGTTCTCGGATTTCGACTATGTCGAGATGCTGCTGGAGGCGGAGCCGCACCCGGAGGCGATCGGGATCGGCGTCGATCCCTACGTGATCATCCGTCCCGAGGGCCGGTGGCACAAGGCCGGCGCCCTGGACCGGTCGCGCGCCCGGGCGGTGACGCGGCCCTCCGTCGATGGGCAGCTGGCGCGATGACCCGCCACGTGAATCCGGCGCTCTACCGCCGGCCGAGCAGCGTGCCCGTGCTGGTCCTGGTCGACATGCAGCAGGAATACGAGATCGCCGGCCGCCCGCTGGCCCTCCCGGGCATCGCCCCGGCATTGGAGAAGTGCCGGCTGGCCCTGGATCATGCCCGGGACAGCGGCATCCCGATCGCCTACGTGCGCTGGATCGGGGCTCCCCTGTTCCAGGCCGGCTCGCGGTTCGCCCGCTGGATCGAGGGATTCGAGCCTCACGGGTGCGACATGGTCTTCGACCGGGACCGGCCGTCCTGCTACGCCAGCCCGGCCTTCGCCGACGCGATGGAGCGCGGCGGCGTACAATTGGTCATCGCGGGTTTCGCCGGCGAGGCCGCCTGTCTCGCCACGGCGATCGACGGGTTCCACCGCGGGCAGGATGTGACCTTCCTCTCCGACGCCTCGGCCAGCCACGATCTCGAAGGCATCGCGGCCCACGACGTCCACCGCTCGATCAGCGCCGTGATGCGCGCCTTCGCGGATGTCATGGACACGCAAGCTTGGGTCACGGCGTCCGCGCCGTTCAGGCCCGTATCGACCTTCTTGAATCCCTCGGCACGCCAATGACCGGTTCCGATCCCCACGAACGCGCCGCGCCGCAGAGTCCCCAGGATTACGACGCCATCGATCGCCGGCTCGGACAACACGCCGTCGGTCTGGTTCAGGCCGCCCGGGAGAGCGGCGACGCGGCGCTGATCGCGCAGGCCGAGGCCATGGCCATGGCGGTGGGGTTCGCCCTCGCGTCCCGCATGCCGGCCCTACCGGAGGCCGGCGAGTCCTGACGGGTCAGACGACCGCGTCGTCGCCGGCGATGAGGCGCATGGCGCGCAGCCGCGCGGTGCGCTCGTCGCGCGATCGCAAGTCTGCCCGGATGGCGGCCCAGAGCAGCGCCGCCTCGGCGATGCCCTCAGGCTCGACCGTTGCGTCGGTCTCGGTCTCGCGCTGATCGAACGCGTCCATGTCGTGGCATCCCGCGCCTTGAGGTGCGGTCCGGTATCAGCACAAACCTTCCGCGGTCCAGCCTCAAATACAGGCATCGGCCGTACAACCGGCCCGGTTCGTCACCACCGACAGGTTTCGTGAACGGCTGAGCTGTCGCGGGGCGCATCGCGAGACAACCGGATCTGGGAATTTTACGCCCGCATGGCGAAATGAACGCGATGGACGATGCGTCGAGCCACCGAATGCTTTGTCGGCTCCAGGCAGTGAGTCGCTTCGAGGGACGCCGCCGACCCTCCGCGCATCCCGGCGTATCGGGTCGCGACCGTCCGGATGTCGGCCGGGACGCCAGGCTCGCCACACCCCGGAAACACAACGGACACGCAAAGGTGCCACCTGTCCGGTCCGCGCGGCGTCGTGCCTTCGGCACGGCGGGCCGGACCCTGCTCAGACCTTCGTCAGCGTGGCGATGATGGAATCGACGACGTCGATCTGGTGCTGCACGTCCACCAGCCGCGGACCCGCGGCCGCGCCGTCGCCGAGCACGAAGGTGCCCTTCTGCCGGCGGGCGTCGCGCAGCTTGCGCACGGAGGCGGCGATGGTCTGCCGCTCCTCGATCAGCGCGGCCCGCAGCTCGGTCAGGCCATCCAATTCCAGCGTCTCGGCCATGCGGCGTCCCGGTCTCCTGGCTTCGCGATCCGGCCGGCGCGCATTCCCGCGCGTCGTCGAACCGGCCTTCTGGCGCATCTGCGGGGCTGTTGTCACGGGCGCAATCGATCCGGCGCGGACGCGCCGGGCGCCGACCGGCCATGGCGGCCGCCGCCCCGCCCTAATGTTGCCGCGGCGATTGTATGCTAGGGAATGCAATATTCTTCCGAGGCGCGTCGCGGAGTTTCGCGGCGGCTTCGCGGCGGGCTTCGCGGCCCGATCACGCAAGGCCCAATCCGGCATGGCACGCGATGAGGACAGCCATCGCGGCACGACCCGATCGGACGAGGCTGTCGCGTTACACGGCGGAAGGGGCTGCGGCCGATGACAGGTGAGCGGAAGCCGCGGCGGTCCCGCGGTTTGGTGACGACGATCGTGGCCGTCGCGGTCCTGGGCGGCGGGGCCTACGGCTACGTGCGCACGACCCAGCGGCCAATCGCCAAGACGAAGGCGGCCGCCCCGATCGCCGTTCCGGTGACGGCCGGGATGGTCGAGCAGGGTCCGTTCGCGCTGGTGCTGAACGGCCTGGGCACGGTCCAGGCCTACAACACCGTTCAGGTGCGCACCCGGGTCGACGGCGAGATCAACCAGATCGCGTTCCGCGAGGGGCAGAACGTCCACAAGGGCGACATCCTGGTCCAGATCGACCCGCGCCCCTACCAGGCCACCCTGGACCAGGCGAAGGCCAAGAAGGACCAGGACACCGCCAACCTCAACAACGCCAAGGCGGACCTCGTCCGCTACACCGGGCTGGGCGCCTACGCGTCGCGCCAGCAGACCGAGACGCAGACCGCCCTGGTCGCCCAGTTGACCGCGCAGGTGGCCTCCGATCAGGCCTCCATCGACAACGCCACCACGCAGCTCGGCTACGCGACGATCCGGGCGCCGATCGACGGCGTCACCGGCTTCCGGCAGGTCGACATCGGCAACATCGTCAACGCCGCGGGGCAGTCGGCGATCGTCACCATCACCCAGGTCGAGCCGATCTTCGTGGTGTTCACGGCGCCCGAGGACCAGCTGCCCGCGATCGTCGCGGCCCTGCGCGCCGGCGAGGTGCCGGTGGAGGCGCGGACCTCGGATGGCTTGACCAAGCTGGCGGACGGCAAGCTCGCCCTGTTCAACAACCAGGTCGACACGGCGACCGGCACGATCCGCCTGAAGGCCGTGTTCCAGAACCAGAACCACGCCCTCTGGCCCGGCCTGTCGGTCTCGACCCGGATGCGGGTGGGCACGGTGGCGGCCGCCACGACGGTGCCGGACGATGCCGTCCAGCACGGGCCCGACGGCCTGTTCGCCTTCGTGATCGACGAGAGTAACCACGCGCATCAGCGCACGCTGAAGGCGGGGCGCTCCGATTCCGGCAGGACGCAGGTTCTGGGCGGTGACATCAAGCCGGGCGAGCGGGTGATCACCGCCGGGCAGTACAAGGTGCAGGACGGCAGCCTCGTCGCCGATCCCCGCGCGGCCCACACCGCGCAGGCGGAGACGGGCGCAGCGGTCCTGTCGGCCGAGGCCAAGCCGTGATGGGGGCCGGCTCGGACAGGCCGGCCACGATGCCGCAAGAGGGTCTGCGATGAAGGCTGGCATCTCGGCGCCGTTCATCCGCTTCCCGGTGGCGACCACGCTGATCATGGTCGGCATCCTGTTCCTCGGGATGGTGGCCTACCCGCTGCTCGGCGTCGCGCCGCTGCCGCAGGTGGATTTCCCGACGATCCAGGTCACCGCGCAATTGCCCGGCGCCAGCCCGGAGACCATGGCCTCCTCGGTGGCGCAGCCCCTGGAGCGGCAATTCTCGCAGATCCCGGGCGTCGCCCAGATGACCTCGACCAGCTCGCTGGGCATCTCGACGGTCACGGTCCAGTTCGACCTCAACCGCAACATCGACGGCGCGGCCAGCGACATCCAGGCGGCGATCAACGCGGCCAGCGGGCAGCTGCCGAAGAGCCTGCCGACCCCGCCGACCTACCGCAAGGTGAACCCGGCCGATTCGCCGATCCTGCTGCTCTCGGCCACCTCCGACAGCATGCCGCTGATCGACGTGGACGACGCGGTGGACGTGCAGCTCGCCCAGCGCATCAGCCAGATCTCGGGCGTCGCGCAGGTGTTCATCGGCGGCCAGCAGAAGCCGGCGGTGCGGATCCAGGTCGATCCGGCCAAGCTCGTCGCCAAGGGCCTGTCGCTGGAGGATATCCGCGCGCCCCTGTCGCTCACCACGGTGAACAACCCGAAGGGCAGCCTCGACGGGGCGAGCCACAGCTACACGATCTACGCCAACGACCAGCTCACCACGGCGCAGAACTGGAACGACGTGATCGTCGCCTACCGGGACGGCGCCCCGTTGCGGGTGCGGGACATCGGCACCGCGGTCGCCGGCCCCGAGGATACCAAGCAGGCCGGCTGGACCAACGGTCAGCGCGGCGTGTTCCTGGTGGTGTTCAAGCAGCCCGGCGCCAACGTCATCGACACGGTGGACAGCATCAAGGCGCAGCTGCCGCGCCTGACCGCAACCCTGCCGGCCGGCATCAAGATCGGCATCCTCAGCGACCGCACGCAGACGATCCGGGCCTCCGTGGAGGACGTGCAGTTCACCCTCCTGATCACCATCGTGCTGGTGGTCGGGGTGATCTTCGTGTTCCTGCGCAGCTTCTGGGCGACCGTGATCCCGAGCGTGACCGTGCCGCTCGCCCTGCTCGGCGCCTGCGCGCTGATGTGGCTCGCCGGCTATACCCTCGACAACCTGTCCCTGATGGCGCTGACCATCTCGGTCGGCTTCGTGGTCGACGACGCCATCGTGGTGCTGGAGAACATCAGCCGCTACGTCGAGGAGGGAATGCGGCCCATGGAGGCCGCGTTCAAGGGCGCGGGCGAGATCGGCTTCACCATCGTCTCCATCTCGGTCTCGCTGATCGCGGTGCTGATCCCGCTGCTGCTGATGGGCGGCATCATCGGCCGCCTGTTCCGGGAATTTGCCGTCGTCCTGTCGATGACCATCGCGGTCTCGGCCTTCGTGTCCCTGACGCTGACGCCCATGATGGCGGCGCGGCTCCTGAAGCCCCACGGCACCGGGCACCACGGCCGCCTTTACCGGGCGAGCGAGGCGGTGTTCGACGGGCTGTTGTCGTCCTACGCGAAGGGCCTCGACCTCGCCCTGCGCTTCCGGTTCGTCACGCTGCTGACCTTCTTCGCGACGCTGGCGCTGACGGTCCACCTGTTCATCGTCATCCCGAAGGGGTTCTTCCCGCAGCAGGACACCGGCTTCATGATCGGCGTCACCGAGGCGGGGCAGGATGTCTCGTTCTCGGCGATGAAGACGCTGCAGGAGAAGGTCGGCGCCATCGTCCAGGCCGATCCGGACGTGGCGACGGTGGGCATGTCGCTCGGCGGCAACGGCCAGGCGCTCAATTCGGGGCGGATGTACATCACGCTCAAGCCCCGCGAGGAGCGCGAGGCCAACGCGTTCCAGATCATCGGCCGCCTGCGGCCGAAGCTGGAGCGGGTCGAGGGGATCCGCACCTATATCCAGGCCACCCAGGACGTGCGCACAGGCGGCCGGACCTCCCGGACGCAGTTCGAATACACCCTGCAGGACCCGGATCTCGCCGAGCTGAACACCTGGGCGCCGCGCATCCTCGACAGGATGAAGACGCTGCCGGAGCTGCGCGACGTCGCCACCGACCAGCAGAACCGCGGCACCACCCTGACGCTGGCGATCGACCGCGACGCCGCCTCCCGCTACGGCATCACCCCCCAGCTCATCGACGACACGCTGTACGACGCGTTCGGCCAGCGGCAGATCGCGCAGTACTTCACGCAGCTCAACAGCTACCACGTGATCCTGGAGGTGCTGCCGGCCCTCCAGGGCAGCGTCGAGAGCCTCGACAAGATCTACATCAAGGCGCCGATCGGCGGAGGGCAGGTGCCGCTCGCAGCCTTCGCCCACTGGACGACCGAGCCCGTGGCGCCCCTCGTGGTCAACCACCAGGGCCAGTTCCCCGCGGTGACGATCAGCTTCAACCTCGCCCCCGACGTCGCGCTCGGGCAGGCGACCGAGGCGATCGGGCAGGCGATGCGCGAGCTTCAGGTGCCACCCACCGTGGTCACCGGTTTCCAGGGCACCGCGCAGGCGTTCCAGCAATCGCTGTCGACGGTGCCGCTGCTGATCCTGGCGGCCCTGTTCGTGGTCTACCTGATCCTCGGCATCCTGTACGAGAGCTTCATCCACCCGCTGACGATCCTCTCGACCCTGCCGTCCGCCGGCGTGGGCGCCCTGGCGGTGCTGATGTGGGCGGGGTTCGACTTCAGCCTGATCGCGCTGATCGGCATCATCCTCCTCATCGGCATCGTGAAGAAGAACGGCATCATGCTGATCGACTTCGCCATCGTGGCCGAGCGCGAGGAGGGGCTGAGCCCGGAGGCGGCGATCCGGAAGGCGGCCCTTCTGCGGTTCCGCCCGATCCTGATGACCACCATGGCGGCGCTGCTGGGCGGCATCCCGCTGATGCTCGCCACCGGCACCGGCTCCGAGATCCGGCAGCCGCTCGGCTACGCCATGGTCGGCGGGCTGGCCGTGAGCCAGATCCTGACCCTGTTCACCACGCCCGTCATCTACGTCTACCTCGACCGGCTGGCGCACCGGTTCTCGTTCCGCGACAGGCCCGAGGCGGTCGACGCGGCGCTCGCCGAGGGCGGCCGGGACGACCACGAGGCGCCGACCCTGCGGGCCGCGGAGTGAGCTGAGCGATCCTGCGCAAGGCGCACATCGCCGGTCACGTCACCGCGTCGGTGTCACCCCGTCCCGCTTGGCGCACGCCGCCGCCGACCCAGATCCCCCGGCGGCGGCCCCGCGGGGCCTGATGGAACGCGAAGGCTGCGGATGAACCCGAACCGGCCGCTGAAAGGGCTGACCGTCCTCGCCCTGGAACAGGCCGTCGCCGCACCCTACTGCACGTCGCGACTGGCCGATGCCGGCGCCCGGGTGATCAAGATCGAGCGGCCCGAGGGGGATTTCGCCCGGGGCTACGATTCCGCGGTCAACGGGCTCGCGAGCTATTTCGTCTGGCTCAACCGCGGCAAGGAGAGCCTGGTCGCCGACATCAAGGATCCGGACGATGCCCGGCTGCTGCACGCCATCCTGGAAGGCGCCGACGTGTTCGTGCAGAACCTCGCCCCCGGGGCCGCAGCCCGGGCGGGTTTCGGCGCGGCGGACTTGCGGGCACGCCATCCGCGCCTGATCACGGTGGACATCACCGGTTACGGCGCCGGCCACGCCTACAGCGACATGAAGGCCTACGACCTGCTGGTGCAGGCCGAGAGTGGCATGGCCGGCATCACCGGGCATCCGGCCGGCCCGGGCCGGGTCGGCGTCTCGGTCTGCGACATCGCCTGCGGGATGGACGCCCATGCCGCGGTTCTGGAGGCGCTGATCGCCCGCTCCATCTCCGACGCGGGCTGCGCCCTGGAGGTCAGCCTGTTCAGCGGCGCGGCCGACTGGATGACCGTGCCGCTGCTCTACTTCGAGGGCACCGGCCGGGAGCCCCAGCGCGTGGGCCTCGCCCATCCCACGATCTCGCCCTACGGCGCCTACCCGACCGCCGACGGCAGCCTGGTGCTCATCTCGATCCAGAACGAGCGGGAATGGGCGAATTTTTGCGACACGGTGCTGGGCGAGCCGGATTTCGCCCGGGCCGAGGGGTTTTCGTCGAACAACGCCCGGGTGGCGAACCGCGCCGCCGTCGATCTGCGCGTCGGCGGCGCCCTGGTGCAGCTGAGCCGCGACGCGGCCGCAGCCCGGCTGAAGGCCGCCGGCACCGCCTACGGGTTCGTCAACACCCTGGCCGACCTCGCCACGCACCCGGCCCTGGTCCGCGCCGAGGTCGAGACCTCGGCGGGCCCGGCCCGGATCGTCGCCCCGCCGGTCCTGATCGACGGCGAAGTCCGCGCGCTCGGGCGGGTGCCGGACATCGGCGAGCACAGCGAACGGATCCGGCGGGAGTTCGGGGCAGAGCGGTGAGTGCGCGTTGCACCAGGAAACCCAGCCGCGCCCTCGTCTTGAGGTGCTTGCGCGAAGCGCGAGCCTCGAAAGAGGCCTCCAGATGGCGCCGCGATCCCTGGAGGGCTCCTTCGAGGCGACCGCTGCGCGTCCGCACCTCAGAGGCTATGAGTCTTTCAATACATCGCTCGCGACAGTCGATGACGGACCGCGACATGCCCCCTCTCCCGTGCGGGAGAGGGCTGGGGTGAGGGATCAGGTCTTTCCGGAAAGCGCGCATCCCTCACCCTGTCCCTCTCCCGCACGGGAGAGGGGACCCGCGGTTCCTGCTGGGGCAATAGGCCCGTCCGGGACCGCTAAGGCGTCGGGTGCATGGGGATCGAAGGGCGATCGATCGAAAGATCCAGAACCTGTCAGGATGAGGTGGTGGTCTGGAGAGGCGTGAGCGTTGGACACGCTTGAATACAAAAACCGGGAGGAAGCGATGAGACTGAACGGAAAAATCGCGATCGTGACGGGGGCCGGGAGCGGGTTCGGCGCGGGCATCGCCGAGCGCTTTGCCGCCGAGGGCGCGCGCGTCGCCTGCGTGGACATCGACAGGTCGGCGGCCGAGCGGGTCGCATCAGGCATCGGCGCGAATGCCATCGCGATCGCCGCCGATGTCGGGGCGGCGGCCGATGTCGAGGCCAGCGTCGCCGAGACCCGGGAGCGGTTCGGCATCCCGCACATCCTCGTCAACAACGCCGGCACCACCCACCGCAACAAGCCGCTGCTGGAGGTCACCGAGGACGAGTTCGACCGCGTGTTCCGGGTGAACGTGAAGTCGATCTTCCACTACGTCCGGACAATCGCCCCGCTGATGCGCGACAAGGGCGGCGGCGTGATCCTCAACGTCAGCTCGACGGCGGCGCTCCGGCCGCGTCCCGGCCTGACCTGGTACAACGCCTCCAAGGGGGCGGCGAGCCTCGCCTCGAAGTCGCTGGCGCTGGAATTGGCCCCCTGGAAGATCCGGGTGAACGCCCTGTGCCCGGTGATGGGCGCGACCGCGCTGCTCGAGCATTTCATGGGCGTGCCCGACACCCCGGAGAACCGCGACAAGTTCATCAGTACGATCCCGCTCGGCCGGATGTCGCGGGCCGAGGACATCGCCGCGGCGGCCCTGTTCCTGGCCTCCGACGAGGCCGAATTCATCACCGGTGTTGACTTGCCGGTCGATGGCGGCCGCACGGCCTGAGGCGCGCGATGGAAGCCTATACCGAGATCCGCGAGGCCGTCGCCAAGCTCTGCGCCGGGTTCCCCGGGCCGTACTGGCGCGCCCTCGACCGGGAGATGGCCTACCCGACCGAATTCGTCGCCGCGCTCACCGAGAGCGGCTACCTCTCGGTGCTGATCCCGGAGGACTATGGCGGCTCCGGCCTGCCGCTCTCGGCCGCCGCCGCGATCCTGGAGGAGGTCCAGCGGGCCGGCTGCAACGGCGGCGCCTGCCATGCGCAGATGTACACGATGGGCACGCTGCTCCGGCACGGCTCGGAGGCGCAGAAGGCCGCCTACCTGCCGGCCGTCGCCGAGGGCCGCCTGCGGCTCCAGGCCTTCGGGGTGACCGAGCCGAGTTCCGGCACCGATACCGGCAGCCTGAAGACCACGGCCCGGCGCGACGGGGACCACTACGTCATCAACGGCCAAAAAATCTGGACCAGCCGGGCCGAGCATTCGGACCTGATGCTGCTCCTGGCCCGCACGACGCCGCGGAGCGAGGGCATGAAGCGCACCGACGGCCTGTCGGTGCTGCTCGTCGACATGCGGGAGGCGATCGGCAACGGCCTGACCATCCGGCCGATCCGAACCATGATGAACCACGCCACCACGGAGGTGTTCTCCGACAACCTCCGGGTGCCGGCGGAGAACCTGATCGGCGAGGAGGGCAGGGGCTTTCGCTACATCCTGTCCGGCATGAATGCCGAGCGCATCCTGATCGCCGCGGAATGCGTCGGCGACGCCAAGTGGTTCATCGACAAGGCCAAGACCTACGCCTCGGACCGCTCGGTGTTCGGCCGGCCGATCGGCGCCAACCAGGGCGTGCAGTTCCCGATCGCCAAAGCCTACGCCAACATGCGGGCGGCAGAGTTGATGGTCCGCGAGGCGGTGAGCCTCTACGAATCCGGGACCAATCCCGGCGCGGAGGCCAACATGGCTAAGATGCTCGCCGCCGACGCCTCGTTCGAGGCCGCCAACGCCTGCATCCAGACCCATGGCGGGTTCGGATTCGCCGAGGAATACGATATCGAGCGCAAGTTCCGCGAGACGCGCCTGTATCAGGTCGCGCCGATCTCCACGAACCTGATCCTCGCCTACCTGTCCGAGCACGTGCTCGGCCTGCCGCGCGCGTACTGACATGACCGACCTCGAAGCCTGGATCGGCCGCACCCGCGAGACCTCGGATCTCGTCACGCCGCGGCTCCGCGCCGAATTCCGCGCGACCTTCACGCCGCATCTCGCCCCGGTCCCGGACGGGGCGGCGCCGCCGGCCCTGCACTGGTGCCTCGCCCCGGAGACGCCGCCCGCCGACGCCCTCGGCCCGGACGGTCACGCCGCCAAGGGCGGGTTCCTGCCGCCGGTGCCTCTGCCGCGGCGGATGTGGGCCGGCGGGCAAGTCGAGACGCTGGCCGAGCTGCGCGAGGGCGATCTGGTCACCCGGACCGAGACCGTGCGCGACGTGGCGTTCAAGGAGGGGCGCAGCGGCCGGCTGTGCTTCGTGACGGTCGAGCACGCGCTCGCCACAGCAAGCGGCGTGGCGATCCGCGAGCGGCAGGACATCGTCTACCGGGAGGCCGCCGGCGCGCAGACCGGCACCGGGGCCACGGCCGAGCGCGACGACGCGGCCGCCTACGAGCAGGTCTGGGCCGTGCCGGCGACGCCGACGCTGTTGTTCCGCTACTCGGCCATGACCTTCAACGGCCACCGCTTCCACTATGACCAGCCCTACGCCACGCGCGTCGAGGGCTATGCCGACCTGGTGGTCCACGGCCCGATCCAGGCGACGCTGCTGATGAATTTGGCCGCGACGCTGCTCGGACGGGTGCCGCGCACCTTCACGCATCGCGGCGTCTCGCCGCTGACGGCCAACCAGATCTTTCGGATCTGTGGGCGGCGGACCGGGGAGGGGTTCGAGGGCGTCACGTTGGACGAGGCAGGCCGCGTCTGCATGCGGGCGCGGGCGGCGGTATGAACGCTGACGCCTCGGCGTTCAGCTGGCCGTCATTGCGAGCGTAGCGCCGCGACCCAGTGCAGCGCGCGATCTCAGACGTAGCGCGTCCCTGGGTTGTTGCGCTGCGCTCGCTATGACGGTTGAGGATGCTCGCCACAGGACGTTGTTCCGTCGACGACCGGAGCCCGAGGGGCGCCCGCAGGGTCGGCGCTCCTCAGGATCTTCGAACGGATGGGATGACGACCCGGCTCAGGCGAGCGTCAGGCCGACATCGACGTTGCCGCGGGTGGCGTTCGAGTACGGGCAGACCTGGTGGGCGGCATCCACGAGCTTCTGCGCGTCGGCGCGGTCGAGGCCCGGCAGGCTGATCGTCAGGTCGGCCGTGATGCCGAAGCCGCCCTCGGAGCGCGGGCCGATGCCCACATCGGCGGTGACGGTGGTCTCGGCCGGGACCTTCAGCTTCAGCGAGGGGGCGACCGCCTTCATGGCGCCGAGGAAGCAGGCCGAGTAGCCGGAAGCGAACAGCTGCTCGGGGTTCGCGCCCGGGCCGCCGGCGCCGCCGAGCTCCTTCGGGGTCGCGAGCTTCACCTCGAAGCTGCCGTCTGCGGTCTTGGCGGCGCCGTCGCGGCCTCCGGTGGCGGTCGCGCTGGTGCGGTACTTCACGTCTACGGACATGGTGCGATCTCCAGGAACAGGAAGGGAGTCGGCATATAGGGCCGGCACAGCCCTCATATAATCACGAGATAGATTGTGCGCAATCGATTTTACGGGTCGATCAGCGCGAAGCGGTCGACATCCACCAGGCCCTTGTCGGTGATCTTCAGGTGCGGGATCACGGGCAGCGGCAGGAACGCCACCTGCAGGAACGGCTCGGGCAGGACGACGCCGAGGCCGCGCGCCGCCGCCCGCAGGGTCATCAGCGCGGCACCGATCGAATCGAACGGGAGCAGGCTCATCAGACCGGCGACCGGCAGGGCGATCTCGGCGAGCACCCGGCCGCCCTCGACCACCACGAACCCGCCCTCGATGGCGCTGAGCCGGTTCACCGCCACGGCCACGTCGGCATCGTCGGCGCCGACCACCGTGACGTTGTGGCTGTCGTGCCCGACCGAGGAGGCGATCGCGCCGCGCTTCAGGCCGAAACCCTTCACGAACGCCACGCCGATGCCCCGCTGCCCCGGCGGCGTCTTCCCGTGGCGCTCCACCACCGCGACCTTGATGACGTCCTGATCGAGGTCGATCCGGCGCTCGCCCGCGCTGTAGGGCAGCGACAGGTCGTGCCGCAGGGTGATGAGCTTGCCCGGCACCACGCCGATCACCGGCGTCGATGGCCCGGAACCGGGGGCCGCGAAATCCGCCGCCGTCACCCGGCGGGCCCGCAGGCTGCCCCGGCCGATCGGCTGGATCGCGGGCCGGTCGGCGAACAGCGCGTCCTCCACCAGTCGCCCGGCGCTGAAGACCCGGGCGACGCGACACTCCAGGAAATCGTCGAGCACGACGAGGTCGGCACGCTGGCCTGGTGCCACCAGGCCGCGGTCGTGCAGCCCCAGCGCCCGGGCCGCCGACCAGGAGGCCGCCCGGTAGGCCGCCAGCGGCGGCGCACCCAGCGCGATCGCGGTGCGGACGACGTAGTCGAGGTGGCCCTCCTCGGCGATGTCGAGGGGGTTCCGGTCGTCGGTGCAGAAGGCCAGGAACGGCGCCGTGCGCTCGGTCAGGATCGGCGCCAGGGCGTGCAGGTCCTTGGAGACCGAGCCCTCGCGGATCAGCACGGTCATGCCCTTGGACAGTTTTTCCATCGCCTCCTCGGGCGTGGTCGCCTCGTGCTCGGTGCGGATGCCGGCCGCGATGTAGCCGTTGAGCGCGCTTCCGCGCAGCAGCGGCGCGTGGCCGTCGATCAGCCGGCCCTGGAACGCCGCGAGCTTTTCGAGGGCGGCCGGGTCGCCGGCGAGCACGCCCGGGAAATTCATGAACTCGGCGAGCCCGATCACCTTGGGATGGCCCGCGAAGGGCAGCAGGTCCGCCACCCCGATCCGCGCGCCCGAGGTCTCGAGGTGGTCGGTGGCCGGCACGCAGGAGGACAGCTGGACCCGCAGGTCCATCGCCAGGGTCTCGGACGAGGCCAGGAACCACGCGAACGCCTCGGTTCCCAGCACGTTCGCCATCTCGTGCGGGTCGCACAAGCCGGTGGTGACGCCGTGGGGCAGGACGCAGCGCTCGAATTCCTGCGGCGGCATCAGCGAGGATTCGACGTGGAAATGCGTGTCGATGAAGCCCGGCACCACGACCTTGCCGGCGATGTCGATCTCGCGCCGCCCGCGATAGCTGCCGAAGGTGCCGACGATCCGGTCGCCGCAGATCGCGATATCGGAGGCGACGAGGTCGCCGGTGACGAGGTCTAGGAAGCGCCCGCCCTTCAGGACGAGGTCGGCCTCGGTCCGGCCCTGGCCCTGGTCGATGGCCCGCTTCAGGAAATCCACTCGGTCCATCGTACGATTCGCCTCTCTCGCGTCCCGGTATCCGCCGGGAGCATGACACGGTCGCGTCCGCTTCGGCGACGCTTGCAGCGACGCGTCGGCGGGCGCAGAAGCCCCTACCTTTGAAAGATTCGCTTCTGAACCGATTGAACCGCGCGATGCCCGCCTATCGTTCCCGCACCACCACCCACGGCCGCAACATGGCCGGCGCCCGCGGCCTCTGGCGCGCCACCGGCATGAAGGACGGCGATTTCGGCAAGCCGATCATCGCCGTGGTGAACTCGTTCACCCAGTTCGTGCCCGGCCACGTCCACCTGAAGGATCTCGGCCAGCTGGTCGCCCGGGAGATCGAGAAGGCCGGCGGCGTCGCCAAGGAGTTCAACACCATCGCGGTCGATGACGGCATCGCGATGGGCCACGACGGCATGCTCTACTCGCTGCCGTCCCGGGAGCTGATCGCCGATTCCGTCGAGTACATGGTCAACGCGCACTGCGCCGACGCGATGGTGTGCATCTCGAATTGCGACAAGATCACCCCCGGCATGCTCATGGCCTGCCTGCGGCTGAACATCCCGACGGTGTTCGTCTCGGGCGGCCCGATGGAGGCCGGCAAGGTCCAGCTGCCCGGCATCGCCAAGAAGGTCGATCTGGTCGACGCCATGATCGCGGCCGCCGACGACCGGATCTCGGACGAAGACGTGGCGGTGATCGAGCGCTCGGCCTGCCCGACCTGCGGCTCCTGCTCGGGCATGTTCACCGCGAACTCGATGAACTGCCTGACCGAGGCGCTGGGTCTGGCGCTGCCGGGCAACGGCTCGGTTCTGGCGACGCACGCCGACCGCAAGCGCCTGTTCGTGGAGGCCGGCCACCTGATCGTGGACCTCGCCCGCCGCCACTACGAGCAGGACGACGCGAGCGTGCTGCCCCGCGCGGTTGCGAGCGTCACGGCGTTCGAGAACGCCATGACGCTGGACATCGCCATGGGCGGCTCGACCAACACGGTGCTGCACCTGCTGGCCGCCGCCCACGAGGGCGAGGTGCCGTTCACCATGGCCGATATCGACCGGCTGTCCCGGCGCGTGCCGGTCCTGTGCAAGGTCGCCCCGGCGGTGGCCAACGTCCACATGGAGGACGTGCACCGGGCCGGCGGGATCATGGCCATCCTGGGCGAGCTCGACCGGGCGGGGCTGATCGAAACCCAGGTCGGCAACGTCGCCGCCGGGACCCTCGGCGCGGCGCTGGCCCGCTGGGACGTCCGCGGCGCGCCCAGCGCCTCGGTCCAGAGTTTCTACCGCGCGGCCCCCGGGGGCGTGCCGACCCAGGTGGCGTTCAGCCAGGAATCCCGCTTCGATGAGCTCGACCTCGACCGGGAGGGCGGGGTGATCCGCGACGCCGCCCACGCCTATTCGCGCGATGGTGGCCTGGCGGTGCTCTACGGCAACCTCGCCGAGCAGGGCTGCATCGTGAAGACGGCAGGCGTCGACGCCTCGATCCTGACCTTCACGGGGACCGCCCGGGTGTTCGAGAGCCAGGACGCCGCCGTGGACGGCATCCTCAACGGCAAGGTCACGGCCGGGGAGGTCGTGCTGATCCGCTACGAGGGCCCGCGCGGCGGCCCCGGCATGCAGGAGATGCTCTACCCCACGAGCTACCTGAAATCGAAGGGCCTCGGCAAAGCCTGCGCGCTGGTGACGGATGGCCGCTTCTCGGGCGGGTCCTCCGGCCTGTCGATCGGCCACGTCTCCCCGGAGGCGGCCGAGGGCGGGCTGATCGGCCTCGTGCGCGACGGCGACACCATCGCCATCGACATCCCGGCCCGTTCCATCGACCTCGCCGTCGAACCCGCCGAGCTGGAGCGGCGCCGGGCCGAGCAGGACGCCGCCGGCTGGCAGCCGGCGAGCCCGCGCAAGCGCAAGGTCACCACCGCTCTGCGCGCCTACGCGATGCTCACCACCAGCGCGGCGCACGGGGCGGTGCGGCGGGTGTGATGGAGAACTGGTTTCGGGAGACGCCGTCTTTCGGGATTGGGAAATCGACTGGATCCCGGGCGCCGCCTCGCGGCCCCGGGATGACGCGTTGGACGTCCACGCGTCGAGATAATGCCTGGGCTTATCGCCGAGCCGACTTTCTCATCAGCGCAGGGCCAGCATGAGGATCAGGCCGGCGATCACGATCGCAACCGCGGCCGCAAGCACCGCACGCCACCGTCCGCCGAACTTCCGCCTCGTCGCACCGCCGGGCGCGTGGTGCACATCCCCTACCGGCGCCCGCCCCAACGCCGACAGCATCAGCGGCTCGATCGCCTTGTAGCCAGCCGGGCTGAGATGGAGGCCGTCGGTGGTGTAGGCCCGGCGCAGCGCCCCGGATCCGTCCCCCAGCACCGCGTGGTAGTCGATGAAGGTCGCGCCGTGCTCGTGCGCGTGGTCGCGGAGCCAGGCATTCACCGCAGCGATCATCGCCGGGGCGTCGGGGACCTCTGGATTCCACGGGATCCGGGCGGCCGGCATGATCGAGCCGACCCAGGCCGTCACGCCCATCGCCCGGGCTTCGTCGAGCATGCCGGCCAGCGTCCGGCCGATCTCGTCGGCGGGGACGAAGAACCCCTCGTTGCGCCCGATATCGTTGACGCCGCAGAGGAGGTGGACGCCCCGGGCGCCGGTCTCGTCCAGGTCGCGGCGGAACCGCATGGTGATCCAGCGCGCCGTCTGGCCGGACCCGCCCCGGGGGATCAGGTCGTGGGCCGCGAAGGTCTCGGCCCGGTGGAATCCCCAGGCCTCGGTGATCGAGTCCCCGATGAACACGATCGGCGCGACCAACGCCTACGCCTCCGCGGGGAGGCCGAGCACCTCCGCGACCTCGGCGGCCAGGCGGTCGGCGATCGCCTGGCGGCCCTCGGAGCCGACATGGACGATGTCGGTGAACAGGGCTCGCGTATCGGCTTCGAAGATCCGGCTGAGGTCCCGGGTCGTGAACGGCCCCTGCGTGAGGCCATCGGCGTCGAGCCGGCCCAGAACCTGCTCGATCCGGGTGTATTGGCGGTCGAGATAGCCCAAAAATTCTTGGGAGGCGGTGTTCTGCTCGTCGCCGACTCGCTCGGTCTTGCGCACGATCGCCGGCTGCAGGAGGAACCGCACCGGCGCGCCGATGCCCCCCGACAGCCGGGCGAGGCGCTTCAGTGCCAGCTCGAACTGGCGCACCACTTCCCATTCCCAGATGTCGGACTGCCAGTTGGTCAGCGCCCGGAGGTTGTCGAGCCGGCCGAAGATCAGCGCCTGCAGGCTGTCGTAGCTCAGGTCCTCGGCGTCCGCGCCCGACTTCGTCGTGTTGAAGAAGTAGTCGTACAGGGTTTCCTGCGCGAAGTGGTTGTATGGGTAGCCGGCGCGCGGATCGAAGCTCCAGGGCTGGAAGATGTCGGTGGCGCCGCCCATCACGAAGATCACGTCGGGCTGAAGGTCCATCAGCCGGGTCGTGATCAGGGCGATCATCTGGTTCAGGCAGGCGGAGGTCGCACCGAAATTGTAGACCCGGGCGCCTTCGCCGTGCAGGCGCTTCAGCCCGGTCTCCAATCGGCCCGGGATGGTGTCGGCGAAGACCTGGCCGTCGATCAACGTGCTGTCGCCGACCACGAACACGCGCAGCGTCTCCGCGGGCGAGCGCGCCTCCGCGTGCATGTCGTTCCGGTAGCCGAGCGCGTCGTAGCGCCAGTTCTGGCCCGCCGCGGACGACAGCGGCTTGCCGGCGAACTGCGTGTAGGGCGCCGGGAAACGGATGTTCGAATCGAAATTGTGGAAGTCGCGGAGGAACGTGCGGCGCCGAGCCTGCTCGATGTCGTCGGGGGCCCGTTGGGCCATGCTGGTTCTCCCACCCGGTCGGATGCGGTGTCGTGCTGCGTCCGGCGTCAGCCGCGCAGCGTGGCGTGATTCTCGAGGAACCACCCGTAGGTCTGGTGCAGGCCCCGGTCGAGATCGATCTCCGGCTGCCAGCCCATGGCGCGCAGACGCGAGACATCCATCAGCTTGCGCGGCGTCCCGTCGGGCTTGGTCGCGTCGAACTCCAGCCGGCCCGCGTAGCCGATCACCCGAGCCAGCGCCTCGGCCAACTCGCGGATCGTGCAATCCTCGCCGGTGCCGACATTGATGTGCGACAGGTCCGGCCGGGTGTTGGCCGCGTAGACCGCGTCGTCCAATTTCATCACGAACACGCTGGCGCGCGCCATGTCGTCCACGTGCAGGAATTCGCGCATCGCCCGGCCGGTGCCCCAGACCGTGACGGAGGCGCTTCCCGCCTGCTTGGCCTCGTGCAGGCGCCGCATCAGCGCCGGCAGGACGTGGGCGTTCTGCGGATGGAAGTTGTCGTTGGGCCCGTACAGGTTGGTCGGCATCACGCTGCGGTAGCGGCGCCCGTACTGGCGGTTGTAGCTCTCGCACATCTTGATCCCCGCAATCTTGGCGATCGCGTAGGGCTCGTTGGTCGGCTCCAGGATCCCCGTGAGCAGCGCGTCCTCGCGCATCGGCTGCTCGGCGTGCTTCGGGTAGATGCAGGAGGAACCCAGGAACAGCAGCCGGTCGACGTCGGCCACGTGCGCGGCGTGGATCAGGTTCGCCTGGATCAGCAGGTTCTCGTGGATGAACTCGGCCGGGTAGGTGTTGTTGGTGTGGATGCCGCCGACCTTGGCGGCGGCGAGGTAGACCATGTCGATCCGGTTCCGGGCGAAGAAGGCCCGGACCGCGGCCTGGTCGAGCAGGTCGAGGGCCTGCCGGTCCGCCGTGAGGATGCGCCCGTAGCCCAGCTCCCGCAGCCGGCGCACGATCGCCGACCCCACCATCCCGCGGTGCCCCGCAACGAAGATGGTCCTGTCCCGCCCGTCCATCACGCGTCCAATCCCTGCGGCCAGCGCTCGCTCGGCCAGCATACCCCCGTCCGGGGCGGATATCGCCGCGCAAAGGCGGATTTTCTGAGGCGCACGGCATCGCGGCCGCTTCGGAGCGGGGGATGCCGCGTCAGACGCGAAGTGGCGAATACAAATACAACTGAAAGTTGGTGTTAAGCATTCTACCAGAAGGTGTGCCGGTACCAGCCTAGCGCCCACCGGACTTCAGGTTCGGGGTGGAAGCGACCGGGCCGCGCAGCAATGGAGTCTGAGATGCGTAACTCGACCGACGTCCCGGCTGGGCCGCGGACATCGAATGCCGCCCTGCGCCGGACGGCCGGCCGCATCGCCCCCCTGCTGGCCGGCACCCTGCTCGCCCTCCCGGTTGTCGCACCGGCGCAGGCGCAACTTCTCCGTGGGACTCTTGATACAACCGGAGGCGGTATCCTGGGAACAGGAATCACGGTCGGCACCACGAATCCCGGTACCGGCATCCTCGGGACCGGCCTGAATGTCGGCACCACCGGCGGCGGCGTCCTTGGGACCGGGGTGACCGTCGGCACCACCAATCCCGGCACCGGCGTCCTCGGCACGGGCCTGAATGTCGGCAGCACCAGCGGCGGCGTCCTCGGGACCGGCCTGCTGGTCGGGACCACCGGCCCCGGTCAGGGCCTGCTCGGGACCGGACTGTACCTCGGCACCGTCGGCGGAGTCGCCGGCGGCGGTGGCGGCACCGGTGGCGGCGGCACCGGCGGTGGCGGCACCGGTGGCGGTACCGGCGGAGCAGGCGGTGCCGGTGGTGCGGGCGGCGCCGGAGGGGCCGGTGGCGCGGGCGGGACCGCTGGCGGTGGCGGCGGCGGCAACGGCCAGGGCATCTATATCGTGACCGGCAACGTCACGCAGTCCCAGGGCCAGACCTTCATCGCCGACCTGCGGCTCTCGCAGCTGTCCAGCGCCACCGGGATCGCGGCCAACAACACCAGCGCCCTCGCGGCCCCCGTCGCCGTGGGCGGCGATGCCATCGCGGTAGGCTTCGGATCGAGCGCGGCCGGGACGGCGTCGACCGCGGTCGGAACCGGGGCATCCGCGGTCAACACCGGCAGCGTCGCCGTCGGCTACGCGGCGAGCGCACAGGGGCTGGGCGGCACGGCGGTCGGCACCGCATCCGCGGCGTCCGGAGCGGGCAGCACGGCGCTCGGCTTCGTCGCCGGCGCGACCGGCACGGGATCCACCGCGATCGGCGCGGCGGCCTCGGCCGCCGGCAACAACAGCGTCGCGCTCGGCAACGGGGCGGCCGCCAACCAGGCGAACACCATCGCCATCGGGGCCAACGTCAAGACCACCCAGGCCAACCAGGTGGCGATCGGCAACGCCGCCAACACCTACACCCTGGCGGGCGTCGCCTCGCAGGCGAGCGCCGCGGCGCAGAGCGGGGCGACCGCCTTCGTGACCACGGACGCCAGCGGCAACCTCGCGGCCTCGGCCTACGGCCCCTCGACCATCGCGGCGCTGGGCAACCGGGTCGATTCGGTCCAGTCCCAGGTCAACAACCTGGAGGCCAAGACCGACACGATGCAGCGCTACGCGGTGCAGACCCGCAAGGAGTCGCGGCAGGGCGTCGCCATGGCGATCGCGATGGCGACCGCTCCGATGCCCTCGGCGCCGGGCAAGACCACCTGGGCCACGAACGGCGCGACCTATCGCGGCGAGTGGGCCGGCGGCGTCGCGGTGGCGCACCGGCTGCCGACCTGCTGCGTACCGATCGCGGTCACGGCCGGCGTCGCCTATGCGGGCGAGAGCAACGTCGGCGTCCGCGCCGGTCTGGCCGGCGAGTTCTGACGGCGAGACGACGCGGCGGGGCCGGAACGACGTTTCGGCCTTGCGCCCGGGAAATTCCCCGGCATAGTGTCAAGTTATGTTGACACTCGCGGTCGAGCAGTCGGGACGGCACGAGACGGATCGGCGACCGCACGCGGTCGTCGTCGGCTCCGGCTTCGGCGGTCTCGCCGCGGCCGTCCGGCTCGGGGCGCGGGGCTACCGGGTCACCGTGCTGGAACGTCTGGAGCAGCCGGGCGGCCGCGCCCGGGTCCACCGGCAGGACGGATTCACCTTCGATGCCGGGCCGACCATCGTCACCGCGCCGCAGCTGTTCGAGGAGCTGTGGCAGCTCGCCGGCCGACGCCTCTCCGATGACGTCGCCCTTGTCCCGATCGATCCGTTCTACCGGATCCGCTTCGCCGACGGCGAAACCTTCGAGTACAGCGGCGATCCCGAGCGGATGCGGGCGGAGGTGGCGCGGTTCGCCCCGGACGACGTGGCCGGCTACGAACGCTTCATGGCGCATAGCCGCTCGGTCTGCCGCATCGGCTTCGAGCAGCTCGGCCACGTTCCGTTCGGCAGCATCGGGTCGATGCTCAAGATCGCTCCGGACCTGCTGCGCCTGTCGGGCCACCGCTCGGTCCACGACGTGGTGGCGCGCTTCGTCCGCGACGAGCGGCTGCGCACCGTCTTCAGCTTCCACCCGCTCCTGATCGGCGGCAACCCGTTCCGGGCCAGCGCGATCTACTGCCTGATCGCCGACCTCGAGCGGCGCTGGGGCGTCCACTTCGCCATGGGCGGCACCGGCAAGCTGGTCGACGGGCTGGTCCGGCTGATCCGCGGCCAGAACGGGCGGGTCCGGCTCGGCGTCGACGTCGCCCGAATCCGCGTCGAGAACGGGACCGCCACCGGGGTCGAGCTCGCGGGCGGCGAGACGATCGCAGCCGACATCGTGGTCTCGAACGCCGATTCGGCGGTGACGCATGCGCGGCTGCTGCCCAAGCCCCGGCGCTGGAGCCCGGGGCGGCTGAAGCGCGCGCGCTCCTCCATGGGCCTGTTCGTCTGGTATTTCGGCACGAAGCGGCGCTACCCGGACGTCGCCCACCACACGATCCTGCTGGGGCCGCGCTATCGCGGGCTGCTCTCCGACATCTTCGACCGCAAGGTGCTGGCCGAGGATGCGAGCCTCTACCTCCACCGACCCACCGCCACGGATCCGAGCCTCGCGCCGCCCGGCTGCGACGCCTTCTACGTGCTGGCTCCGGTGCCGAACCTGGCCGGCGGCCAGGATTGGCGCGCTCTGGCCGAGCCGTACCGGCGGCGGATCGCCGAGATGCTCGAATCCAGCGTGATGCCGGGCCTGTCGGAGGCCATCGTCACCTCGAAGGTGACGACGCCCCTGGAATTCCAGGACGACTTCCAGAGCTACCGGGGATCCGGCTTCGGCCTGGAGCCGGTGCTGACGCAATCCGCGTGGTTCCGCCCGCACAACCGGTCGAGCGACGTGCGCAACCTCTACCTGGTCGGCGCCGGCACCCATCCGGGCGCCGGCCTGCCCGGCGTGCTCTCCTCTGCCCGAATCCTCGATCTTGTGGTTCCGGATGCCCGCGTTTCCGCCTGAATTCGCCGCGGCCGCCGACCGCACAGCCTGTCGGCAGGCGATCCGCGCCGGCTCGAAGAGCTTCTTCGCGGCCGGCCGGCTGCTGCCCGGCGAGGTCCGCGAGGCGGCCTACGGGCTCTACGCCTTCTGCCGGCTGTCGGACGACCTCGTCGACGAGGCCGCCGACCCGTCCGCTCGCCGCGACGCGGTGGTGCGCCTCGGCGACCGGGTCGCGCGGGCCTATGCCGGCAACCCCGCCGACGCGCCCGCCGACCGGGCGTTCTCCGAGATCGTCGGCGCCTACGCGATCCCCGAGGCGCTGCCCTACGCGCTGATCGAGGGCTTCGCCTGGGACGCCGAGGGCCGGCGCTACGCCGACATCGCGGCGCTCCATGCCTACGCGGCCCGGGTCGCGGGCTCGGTCGGGGCCATGATGGCGCTGATCATGGGCGCGCGCTCTGCCGACGCGCTCGCCCGCGCCTGCGATCTCGGCGCCGCCATGCAGCTCACCAACATCGCCCGCGATGTCGGCGAGGATGCCCGGATGGGCCGGCTCTACCTGCCCCTCGACTGGATGGTCGAGGCGGGGCTCGACCCGGACGCCTTCCTGGCCGATCCGCAGCCCGGCCCGGCGCTCGCCGGCATCGTGGCCCGGCTGCTCACGGAGGCCGACGAACTGTACCGGCGGGCCGAGGCCGGCATCGCGGCGCTGCCGTCCCCCTGTCGCCCCGCGATCCGCTCCGCCGCCCTGATCTATTCCGAGATCGGCCGGGTCGTAGCGCTGCAGGACTATGATTCCGTCCGCACCCGGGCCCGGGTCGGGACGGCGCGCAAGCTCGCCCTGATCGCCCGCGCCCTGCGCTCCGGTCCGGCGACGCCCGGCCTCGCGGCGCCGCCGTTGCCGCAGGTGGCGTTCCTGATCGACGCCGTGCTGAATCAGCCCCCGCTGCCGGATCGGAGGCATTCCGTGCTGCGGCCCTGGTGGGATGTCGGCGGCCGGGTCGTTCACGTGCTCGAACTGATCGAGCGGATGCGCGAGCGCGAGGCCTACGGCCCCTCCGCGCCATCGTGAGGCGTGCCGATGAGCGACGGCCTGTTCGCGGCCTTCGATATCGGGTTGGTCTTCGCGCTGGCGTTCGGGATCGGCCTCTGGCAGCTCATCGCCGTCCGCCGCAGCATCCGCAGGGATCGCGAGCGGGGTGACGAGCGGGAGTGATCGTGCTCCTGATCGGTTGGCCTATCCCGCGCCTCTGCACCTCCTCGCGGACGTTCCCCGCCTATTGCAGGTGGCGCGCGTAGGTGTCCCCGGCGGCTTCCTTCAGCACGGCGCCGGCCTCGCGGCCGATCCGCTCGGCCTCCGTCGCCGGGCCCTGCCGGGAGACCGACCAGTGCCGGCTGCCGTCGGGCAGGAACAGCAGCCCGTCGAGGGTGAGGACGTCGCCCTCGATCCGCGCCAGGGCGGCGATCGGCGTCCGACACGAGCCGTCGAGTTCGGCGAGCAGCGCCCGCTCGGCCGCGATCGTCGTGGTGGTGCGGGCGCAGGCGATCGGCGCCAGCAGGGCGCGAACCGCCGCGTCGTCGGCCCGGCACTCGATCCCGAGGGCGCCCTGCGCCACCGCGGGCAGCATCTCATCGACCGAGAGGACGCTGCGCGCCATATCCTGCAGGCCCAGGCGCTGCAGCCCGGCGAGCGCCAGCAGCGTCGCGTCGCATTCGCCGGATTCGAGCTTGCGCATCCGGGTGTTGGCGTTGCCGCGCAACGGCACGACCTTCAGGTCCGGCCGGTGCATCAGCACCTGCGCCCCCCGCCGCAGCGACGAGGTGCCGACCCGTGCGCCGTGCGGAAGGCCCGCGAGCCCGTCCGCATGCGGGGACAGGAACGCGTCGCGCGGGTCGTCCCGCTCCAGGATGCAGGCGATCACCAGCCCGTCCGGCAGCCAGGTCTCCACGTCCTTCATGGAGTGGACCGCGACGTCGACCTCGTCGGCGAACAGGGCCTGCTCGAGTTCCTTGGTGAACAGCCCCTTGCCGCCGATTTCGGAGAGCGGGCGATCCAGGATCTTGTCGGCCACCGTGGTGACCACCACGAGTTCGGTCTCGAGCCCGGGATTGGCCGCCACGATCTTGTCGCGCACCATCCCGGTCTGTGCGAGCGCCATCGGGCTGCCGCGGGTACCGATGCGCAGGGGGCGGTTCAACATTGGGGTCCGGACGTTTCTTGCGGCGTTATGCGCCCGTTATAGCCTGCCCGTAGCCGCAGGCCATCGCCGGATGCGGGATTCAGCCTCGCTGAATCGTCTTCGTGTCAGGTTAGGCACCGCCCCGGTTTCGCCGGACTGAGCGCTTAGCGGCAGGCACATCCATCCGAGAGCCTTTGGACATCTCCATGCTGATCGTGCCGAGCCGCCGGCAGTTCCTGACCGGGCTTGGCGCCGGCGCCGGCCTGCTCGCCGGGACGGGCGTCTACGCCTTCGACGTCGAGCCGCTGCACCGGCTGGTGGTGACCACCTATGCGCCGGTCCTGCCGCGCTGGGACCCCGCCCTGCACCTGCGCGTGGCGGTGCTGGCGGATTTCCACATCTGCGAGCCGTACATGCCGTTCGACCGGGTGGCGGAGATCATCGATGCGACCAATGCCCTGAAGCCCGACCTCGTGCTGATGCTCGGCGACTACCCGGCCGGCAAGATCGCGTGGCGCAAGCTGCCGCTGGCGCAGTTCGCCCGGATGGTCGAGGGACTGAAGGCGCCCCTCGGCACCCACGCCATCCTGGGCAACCACGATTGGTGGGACGACCACGCCGTCCAGCGCTCCCGCCGCGGCTCGCCCGCGGTGAAGCACCTGCTGGAGGCCCGGGGCATCCCGGTGATGGAGAACGAGACGCTGCGGCTGGTGAAGGACGGGCGTCCGTTCTGGCTCGCCGGCCTCGCCGACCAGCAGCCGTTCTACAACAGCCAGGACGAGGGACTCGACGACCTGCCCGCCACCCTCGGGACGATCACCGACGACGCGCCGGTGATCCTCATGGCCCACGAGCCCAACATCTTCGCCGCCGTCCCCGACCGGGTCTCGCTGACGCTGTCCGGCCATACCCACGGCGGCCAGGTCCGGTTGTTCGGCCATTCCCCGGCGATCCGGCGGGTCCGCGGCCACGATTACGCCTATGGCCACGTCATCCAGGACGGGCGCCACCTGATCGTGTCCGGCGGCTTCGGCATGAGCCGGATCCCGGTGCGCTTCGGCGTGCCGCCGGAGATCGTTTTGCTGGAACTTGGCGGTACCGCCGAGCCGCCCCGCGCCTGAACGCCGCGCCACGCGTCTTTTGCGTTCGTGCTGCGCTAGCTACCGGCCATGCGCGCGCTTCTTCCCGTCCTCGCCCTCACGATCCTCGCAGCCGGCCCCGGCACGGCTTGGGCCCAATCCTGCGACACCCTGATCGACAAGGTCACGGCGGCCACCGCCGCGAAGGTGACGGAGCGGCGCAGCGACTACGCCAGCTTCGCGGACGGCCCCGACATGACCCTGTCGCTGGCCTGCGGCAGCCCGGACCTGTCCTCGGTCGGCGCGCAGTATCGCGGGGCCAGTCCCCCGGAGGCGTATTACGAGACGTTCGGCCGGGCCGGCCACGCGGTGACCGGCATCGATGCCGCGACCATCACCGAGGCGGCGCACAAGGCCCAGGCCGCGGCCGTCCGCCTGCGCCACAGCAACGTCGACCTGGGCGGCGCCCGGATCACCTGCTCGGCGATGGTCTCCCCCGACAAGGGGCCGCTGACGCTGTGCGCGGTGATCGAGCACAGCGACCGGAGCTGAGGCCGGCGAGACGGCGCCGCCGGCCCGCGCACGCCTCAGAGCGGGATGTTGTCGTGCTTCTTCCAGGGCTGCTCCATCTCCTTAGTGCGGAGCATGCCCAGCGCCCGGGCGATCCGCTTGCGGGTCGAGTGGGGCATGATCACCTCGTCGATGTAGCCGCGCTCGGCGGCCACGAACGGCGACAGGAAACGGTCCTCGTACTCGCCGGTGCGGGCGGCGATCTTGTCCGGGTCGCCGAGCTCGCTGCGGAAGATGATCTCCACCGCGCCCTTGGCGCCCATCACGGCGATCTGCGCGGTGGGCCAGGCGTAGTTGAGGTCGGCGCCGACGTGCTTGGAGGCCATCACGTCGTAGGCGCCGCCGAAGGCCTTGCGGGTGATGATCGTCACCAGCGGTACCGTCGCCTGCGAATAGGCGAACAGCAGCTTGGCGCCGTGCTTGATCAGGCCGCCATATTCCTGCGCGGTGCCCGGCAGGAAGCCCGGCACGTCCACGAAGGTCACGATCGGGATCGCGAAGGCGTCGCAGAAGCGCACGAACCGCGCGGCCTTGCGGGAGGCATCCGAATCCAGAACCCCGGCCAGCACCATCGGCTGGTTGGCGACGAACCCGACGGTACGGCCCTCGATCCGACCGAACCCGGTCATGATGTTGCGGGCGTAGGCCGCCTGGATCTCGAAGAAGTCGCCCTCGTCGACGACCCGGCGGATCAGCTCGCCCATGTCGTAGGGCTTGTTCGGGTTGTCGGGGATCAGGGTGTCCAGCGACATGTCGAGCCGGTCGACGTCGTCGAAGCTCTCGATCTCCGGCACGCCCTCGATGTTGTTGGCGGGCAGGAAGTCCAGCAGGCGGCGGATCTGCAGGATCGCCTCGACGTCGTTCTCGAACGCCCCGTCCGCGATCGAGGACTTGCTAGTGTGGACCTTGGCGCCGCCGAGTTCCTCGGCGGTCACGACCTCGTTGGTGACGGTCTTCACCACGTCGGGGCCGGTCACGAACATGTAGCTCGTGTCGCGGACCATGAAGATGAAGTCGGTCATGGCCGGCGAGTAGACGTCGCCGCCCGCGCACGGGCCCATGATCACCGAGATCTGCGGGATCACGCCCGAGGCCATGACGTTGCGGCGGAACACCTCGCCGTAGCCGCCGAGCGCCGCGACGCCCTCCTGGATGCGCGCGCCGCCGGCATCGAAGATGCCGATGATCGGGGCGCGCATCTTCAGCGCCATGTCCTGCACCTTCACGATCTTCTGCGCGTGCGCCTCCGACAGGGAGCCGCCGAACACCGTGAAGTCCTTCGAGAACAGGAAGACCGTGCGGCCGTTGATCGTGCCCCAGCCGGTGACCACGCCGTCGCCGGGGATCTTCTGCTTCTCCATGCCGAAATCGGTGGAGCGGTGCTGCACGAACATGTCGAACTCCTCGAACGACCCGTGGTCGAGGAGGAGTTCGATCCGCTCGCGCGCCGTGAGCTTGCCGCGCTTGTGCTGGGCCTCGACGCGCTTCTCGCCGCCGCCCAGACGCGCCTGGGCCCGCCGCTCAGCGAGCTTGTCGAGGATGTCCTTCATGGCTGTTCCCGCCCTTACCCTGCTCGTGCCGCCTTGCCCGGTTGAGGCCGGGTCGAAGCTTGTGCGTTCACCGATCCAGCGGCCTTAGCACGGGCGTTTCAGGTGGCAAACCGACGCCAATGTCAGACGCGTCGGACATTCGGGGGGGAGGGAGGAGAATGGTGGACGGTGCAGGGATCGAACCTGCGACCTTTCCCGTGTGAAGGGAACGCACTACCGCTGTGCTAACCGTCCGTGCCGGTGTGCCGCCCGGGGGCGGGACCACCGCGGTCGTACGCGCCTGGAGCAGGCCGCGACCGGATGCCGGGCCTTCTAGGGCGCGCCGACCCGAAACGTCAAGCGCCGCGCGCGCCGTTCCGGTGGGTGAGGTTGACAAGGATGGCGCCGCAATGCGCTGTGGCCGCATGCACGAGAAGCAAGCGGGCGATCCGTCCGACAGCGACGTGACCAGGGAGGACGGCCTGCGCCGGGCCGGACCGCGCGTCGCGATCACCTATTGCACGCAGTGCAACTGGCTGCTGCGCTCCGCCTGGATGGCGCAGGAGCTGCTCTCGACATTCCGTGACGATCTCGGCGAGGTCGCCCTCGTGCCCGCCACGGGCGGCGCGTTCCGGATCGAGATCGCCGGGGTGCTCCTGTGGGAGCGGGTCCGCGACGGCGGGTTTCCGGACGTCAAAGCCCTCAAGCAACGGGTGCGCGACCACCTCGACCCGGGGCGCGATCTCGGCCATATCGACCGGTCATGAAGCGAGGGAACGGCGAGGAGCCCGCGGGGCACCGCGTGCCGGGGACGGGCGCCGCTTGAGCCCGGAACAGGACGCCGAGGGCGCGAACCTCCCGGCGGTCCTTCCCGCGCGCCGGTCGTGGCTGTCGCGCCGGATGCACCGGTTCGGGCGCAACGGGTTCTCCACGCAGGTCTACCTGATCGCCCTCGTGGTGGCGCTGATCGGCCCGGGGCTGCTGTTCACCAGCATCCTGCTCATGCGCTACGCCTCGGCCGAGCGCGCCCGCTTCGAGCAGGACGCCCGCGAGAACGTGCGCGGCATCGGCCTGTCGCTCGACCGCGACACCGCCGGCCTCGTCTCGGTGCTCCAGACGCTGGCGACGTCGCCGCGGATCCGGCAGGGCGACTTCGAGGCGTTCGACGCGCAGGCGCGCCTGGTGCGCGAATCGATCGACCTCGACGTGCTGCTGCGGCGCCCGAACGGCCAGGAGGTCGTCAACACCGGCGTGCCGCGGGGCGCGCCGATGCCGATGATGCCGCTCCCGTTCGATCCGGAGCTGACGCAGGGCGCCCAGCGCGCCATGGTCAGCGGCTACGTCCCGGGCCCGACCCCGAACGAGGCCACCTACGCGGTCGGCGTCCCCGTCATGGTCGAGGGCGAGGTCGCCTACCTTTTGAGCTTCACGGTGCCGCTGTCGCGCCTCCAGGGCATCCTGTCCCGCGAGGTCGTACCCGGCTGGACCACCGGCATTTCCGACCGGAACGGGACCGTCCTCGCCCGGTTGCCGGACCCGGATTCCGTGGTCGGCAAGCCCCGGCTCGCCAGCCTGCGCCAGGTCCAGACCGCGACGCCGGGGGTGTGGGAGGGCCAGGACCGCCAGCACAAGCCGGTCGTGGTGATCGAGGCGCGCTCGCGCCTGACCGGCTGGATGGTCGCCACCAGCATCCCGCAGGCGCTGGTCGATGCCCGGGTGCGCCGCTGGGTCTGGGCCTTCGCGGGCTTCGGCCTCCTGGTGCTCGCCACCTCGTCGGTCCTGGCGGTCAACCTCTGGTCCCGGGTGTCGCGCCCGCTGCGGCTGCTGGCGGCCTCGGGCCCGGCGCTCTCGCGGGGCGAGGCGATCCCCCGGGTGCCGTCGCCGGTCCACGAGATCCAGCGGCTCGGGGCGGTGCTGTCGGACGCGTCCCTGCGCCTGCGCACCCGCGAGGCGGAACGCGACCGCGCGCTGGCCGACACCCGCCGCGGCCTGACCGCGCTGAGCGAGAGCGAGGCGCGGTTCCGCCACATGGCCGATTCCGCGCCGGCCCTGATCTGGATGACCGACGAATCCGGCGGGGTCAGCTTCGCCAACCTGCATTTCGAACACATGTTCGGGATCCCGGCGGCCGAGCTGACCAACGAGGGCTGGGAGCGGATCGTCTACGCGGACGACCTCGATCATTTCCGCGCGGCCTTCGCCGAGGCCTTCGAGGCCCGCGCGCCCTTCCGCACCGAGGTGCGGGTCATCGACCGGGGCGGGGCCGTGCGCTGGCTCCGGTGCGAGGGCGTGCCGCGCCTGGACGACGACCAGAACTTCCTCGGCTACACCGGCTGCAACATCGACATCACCGACGCGAAGTTCGCCGAGGAGCACCTGCTGCTCCTGATCCACGAGCTGAACCACCGGGTGAAGAACACCCTGGCCACCGTCCAGTCGATCGCCGGCCAATCCTTACGCGGTCTGGAAGGTCCGGAGGCCGACGCCGCCCGGGCGGCGTTCGAGGCGCGGCTGCTGGCGCTGGCCAGGGTCCACGACGTGCTCACCCGCGAGAGTTGGGAGGGCGCGGAGATGTCGGCCGTGGTGGCGGACGCGATCCGACCGCTCGAATCCGGCGACGGCCACGCCTCGCGCTTCGCCGTGATCGGCCCGGCCCTGCGCCTGCCGCCGCGGCTCGCCCTGTCGATCGCCATGGCGCTGCACGAACTCGGCACCAACGCGGTCAAGTACGGTGCCCTTTCGGTCGAGGGCGGCACGGTCGAGATCTCCTGGACGGTGCGGCGCGAGGCGGAGATCCGCCTGTACCTGCGCTGGGCCGAGCGCGGCGGTCCGCCGGTGAAGAAGCCCACGCGCACCGGATTCGGCTCCCGCCTGATCGAGCGCAGCCTCGCCCGCGAGCTGGCCGGCGAGGTGGCGCTGACCTACGAGGAGACCGGCGTGATCTGCACGATCGATGCGCCGGTCCCGCCGCCCGGGCTGCTGGAGCGCAAGAGCGCCGGCGCGCCGGCCCGGATCGCGCCGCTGCCGCTGGCGGGGTAGGGCGGTATTTCGATGGACGGGCCGTCGATCAGTGCCGATCGAAGCGGCGGGCGCTCCGCGCGTCGCGCTGCGCGTTGATGTACGCATTCTCCTCGCGCCGAGCGCGGTCCCTGTCTCGCCGGGCCTGCTCGCGGGCAAGCTCAAGCTGCTTCCGCTGGCTGGACTCGATGTCCTTCAGGATGTTGAGCTCGCGCTGCCTCTGGAAGTCCTGGGCCAGGGCGGGAACGGCCATTGAAACGATGAGGGCAGCGATACAGGCGACGATACGCATGGATGATCCTTCCGAATATCGATGGTTCACGTCGCGCTTCTGATGATAACGAAGCGTCCTTGCCGCGACGCGATGAAGATGAGCACATCCGCCGAGATTATGACCGGCGGATTGGTCCCATCTAAGACTGTTCCGTACTGAACACATGCTGAGCGGTTTTTTCAGAATTGCTCAGCCAGCGACCCGAGGGCGGTTCGATCCTCGGTATTGCTTCGCGAGATCGACCGGTGGGACTCGACCGGTCACGCCATTCTGCCAAACGACAGGTTGGAAGGGTCACCGTCCCGAATGCCTGCGCTTCGTCGGGCCTAACGGCTTATTCCGGCATGGCGCAGCGCGACGACCGGTCCTCGAGAGGTACCCAGTTCCGGTACATTTTCGGCCCTGCGGGATCATCCATGTCCCGGAACACTTCGGACTCGCACGGCTACCACCTTGCGCGGTTCATCGATCGGCAGGTGGAGGGCGGGCGCTTTGGACGATACATCTTCCGAGGGTTGATCCCCCATACCTGATAACCCGCACCGTCGTTCCGGGGCGCCGCAGGCGAGCCCGGAACCCAGAAACGTTGTCGGTGCAAGAACTTGGCACGGCGGCGGCTCTGGATCCCGGTCTCCGCTGCGCGGCCCCGGGATGACGGCGCGTGGCAGCATGGGGCAAGCCTTCAGCGGAAGACGACTGAGCTTCCCGCCCCGAAACGAGATCACGAGCCCAACTTGTCTAACCCGTAGCTGTTGACCGACGGGGCACGTTCGGCTTTCCGCCGTGGCATCTCCGGAATCTGGGGCAGGGCGCACAACGGGTCTTTTACCGAACCGGTGGAGCGGATGGATGTCGGTCCGCACTTGTAGGCGGGGCCGCCCGCGCGCCGCCCAGACCCATCCTCAATGATACGGATCGGCCGCATCCCGCAGCCCGTCGCCCATGAAGTTGAAGGCCAGCACCGTCACCAGCACCGGCAGGACCGGCAGCAGCAGCCAGGGATAGAGCTGCACCGCCGCCAGATTCTGCGCCTCGTTGAGCAGCACGCCCCAGCTCGTCACCGGCGGTCGCAGGCCCAGGCCGAGGAAGGAGAGGGCGGTCTCGCCCAGGATCATGGTGGGGATCGACAAGGTCGCCGAGGCGATCAGGTGACTCATGAAGTTCGGGATCAGGTGGCGGCCGATCACCCGGGCCGGCGAGGCGCCCATCAGCTCCGCGGCCTGGACGAAATCCTCCTCGCGCAGGGCCAGCAGCTTGCCGCGCACCGCCCGGGCGAGGCCCGGCCAGTCGAGCAGGCCGAGGATCACCGTGATGCCGAAGAAGATGAGCAGCGGGCTCCAGTTCGGCGGCAGGGCGGCCGACAGGGCGAGCCAGAGCGGCAGTTCGGGCAGGGAGCGCACCACCTCGATCAGGCGCTGCACCCCGGCATCGACCACCCCGCCGAAATAGCCCGCAATCCCGCCGAACAGCATGCCGAGCGTGAAGGAGATCGCCACGCCCACCAGGCCGATGGTGAGCGAGATCCGCGCCCCGTAGATCATGCGGGAGAACAGGTCGCGCCCGAGCCGGTCGGTGCCGAGCAGGAACAGCGTGCCCGTCTCCGGCGGGCAGACGACGTGGAGATCGGTGGCGATCAGCCCGAGCCAGGCATAGCCGTCGCCCCGGCATAGGAAGCGGAGGGGCTGCGGCTGCGACGCATCCACGACGTAGTCCCGGCGGAACGTGTCGAGGTCCAGATGCGCCCGGTAGGGATAGACGAACGGCCCGACGAAGCGGCCGTCGTGGAACAGGTGTACGCCCTGCGGCGGCGCGTGCAGGAAGTCGCCGTTGCGCCGGGCCTGGCCGTAGGGCGCCAGCATCTCCACGAACGGCACCGTCGCATAGAGCGCCAGCAGGATCAGCGCCGAGGCCACGGCGATCCGGTGGCGCAGGAACTTCCGGACGATCAGCCGCCAGGCCGAGGCGCTGCCGGCGGGGTTCTCGCCCACCGCGTGCGGCTCGAACGGCGCCGGATCGACGAAGTGGCCTCGGGCCGTCTCTGGCATCACCGCGCACCCATGCGGATGCGCGGATCGAGCCAGACCAGGATCAGGTCGGAGATCAGCATGCCGACCAGCGTGAGGCCGGCGACGAACATCAGGATGAACCCGGCCATGAACTGGTCCTGGCTGCGGAGCGCATCGAGCAGGAGCGGCCCGACCGTCGGCAGGCTGAGCACCAGCGAGACCAGCACCGAGCCGGAGACCAGGTGCGGCAGCAGGTTGCCGATGTCGGCGACGAACGGGTTGAGCGACATCCGGAACGGGTATTTCAGCAGCGCCCGCATCGGCGGCAGGCCCTTGGCCCGGGCGGTGACCGTGTAGGGCTTGGCGAGCTCGTCCAGCAGGTTCGCCCGCATCCGGCGGATCATCGCGGCGGTGCCGCCCAGCCCGATCACCAAGGTCGGCACCACCAGGTGCGCCAGCAGCGAGCGGATCTTGGTCCAGTCCCAGGGCTGGTTGGTCAGCGCCGAATCGTAGAGCCCGCCGATCGACAGGCCGAACCAGCGGTTGGCGTAGAACAGCAGGATCAGCGCCAGCAGGAAGCCCGGGACGGCGAGCCCGACATAGCCGAGCAGCGTCACCACCGCGTCCCCGAAGGTGTGCCGGTGGGTGGCGGAATAGATCGCCGCCGGGATCGCGACCACGTGGACGAAGACCACCGCGGTCAGGTTGATCAGCAGGGTCAGCCACAGGGCGTCGCCGACCACGTCCGCCACCGGCTTGTCGTACTCGAACGACCAGCCCCAATCGCCCTGGAGCAGCCCCGAGAACCCGACCGGCCCCGGCATCAGGCCGATCCACATTAGGTATTGCTCCCAGACCGGCCGATCGAGCCCGTATTGGCGGATCAGCAACTCGGCCTTGGCCACGGAGCCCGCCTCGCCGGTGGCGCGCAGCTCCATGATCCGGTTGGTCAGGTAGTCGCCCGGCGGCAGCTTGATGATGAGGAACACCAGGGCCGAGATGACGAGCAGCGTCACCGCCATGGTGACGATGCGGCGGAGGATCTGGACGATCACCGGACCTCCGCGCGCGTGTCGGCGCCCTTGTCCCAGAACACCTCGTCCAGGCGCTGCACGCCGATGAGCGCCGTGGGATCCCAGGCGTACAGGGCGCGCCCGGGCAGGTTGGCGAGGCGGTCGGCCCCGACCACCGGCTGCAGCGCGCCCGCCACCGTGCCGATCACCCAGGTGTTCTGCGCGTGGTTCATCAGCATCTCGCGCCAGATCGCGGCCTGCCGCGCGGCGTCGTCGGTGTGGCGCCATTCCCGGTCGAGGTCGAGCAGGTGCTGGACCTCCGGGACGTCGCAGGCCTCGCCGGACTTGCCCCGGCTCTCGACGTTGGCGCTCCAGAGCGGCCAGGCATAGTGCTCGGGCTGGGCCGGGCTCAGCTCGGTGGGCGGCATGATCGCGGTCGGCACCGCGAGGTCGAGGCCCTGGGCTGCGACCATCACGGTCATGCCGGCGATGGAGCGGCGGTGCAGGTTGGTCCGCTCCTGCGGCTTGGTCACAAGGCGGATGCCGACCTCGCGCCAGAACTCGGTTATGAGCAGGAGCGCGTCCAGCACCATCTCGGCCTCGCCGTCGCTGTCGACCACGACCTCCATGGCGCGCCCGTCGGGCATCAGGCGGATGCCGGAGCCGTCGCGGCCGGTGAGCCCGATCGCGTCGAGCAGGCGCGCGGCCCCGGCCGGGTCGTAGCCGGCGTGGAGCGTGCGCAACTCCGGCGTGTAGAGCGGGCTGTCGGCCACGATCGTGTCGTTGCCCTCGGTGCCCAGCCCGAACAGCAGCGTGTTGTTGAGCGTCCGCCGGTCGATGGCGAGCGACAGGGCCTGCCGGTAGCGCACGTCCCGGTTCAGCGCCCGCCAGCCGGGATCCCGGGTGGTGAGGTTCGGGTAGAGCGCGATCTCGGAGCCCCGCGCCACCGGCCACAGGTTGGTGCGGTAGCCGTGGGCCTTCTCGCCCTCCTTGAGGCTCGGGATGTCCGGCATCGACAGGCCGCGGAACATCAGGTCGGCCTCGCCGGCATTGGTCTTGGCGACCAGCAGCCCCTGCGACGCGACGTCCATCACGATCGTGTCGACGTAAGGGAGCTGGGTTCCGGCGGTGTCGACCCGGTGATAGCTGCGGTTGCGCTCGAACCGGAAGCGCGTGGCCGGCGAGCGGGTCCGCGGCACCCAGCCCTGGAGGGTCGGGCAATCCGGGTTGTTCAGCTCGTAATTGTCGTCGAGGCGGTTGTGCAGGGCCGCCCAGCCGCGCAGCTTCAGCGCCTTGGCCTTCGCGTCCGCCGCCTCCTTGCCGAGGTAGCGGGCGTGGACGGTCTTGAGGTAGTGCGCCGGCCGGTAGATCAGCGGATCGCGCGGCGCCGCGAGCGCCGGCAGGAACATCGGGTTCGGCCGGTCCCAGCTGAAGCGGATCGTCACCGGGTCGAGGAATTCGACCTTCGGGAGCTTGCCGTCCACGAGGAAGAAGACCGGCGGCCCCTCGGGGCTCAGGGCCTTCTCGTTGGCGACGTCCTCCCAGTAGTAGCGGAAATCCTCGCTGGTGAACGGGTGCCCGTCCGACCAGCGGTGGCCCTGGCGCAGCGTGAAGGTGAACACCCCGCCGTCCACGTCGATCCGTTCCAGCAGGTCGGGCCGCAATTGCAGGTCGGCATCGTAGCCGACGAGCCGCGTGTAGCCGTAGACCGAGAGGTAGCGGACATCCCGGGCCTTCGCGATCAGCGTCCGGATCGTCCCGCCGGCGGTCCCGGTGCGGCGGCCCCGGGTGGCGA
>NZ_VRVG01000070.1:0-27897 GCF_008040085.1 Methylobacterium sp. WL7
GGTTCCGGGCGTGGCGCTCTATGTCGGGACGCAGCAGGGCTGCAATGCCGGGGAGGTGACGATCGACCCGGGCTACAAGGGCTGCCCCACGGCCCCGATCGGCGCGACCCTGGCGCAGCAATCCTCGCCTAACGACGCGGCGGTCTATGCCGGCACCGCGGCCGGGCTCGATGCGGGCCTCGTCACCAACAACCCGCACCATCTCGACGCCGGAACGCGACCGATCGGCTATCTTGCAGCCGCCGGTGCGGGCGGGACGCCGCTCTATGTCGGCCAGCAGGGCGGGTGCAATGCCGGGGTGGTCTCGACCAACCCGGCCCATCTCAATTGCCGCGCGGCCCCGCTGGGCATCGCCGTGCGGTGAGGCCGGCCGTGAGCGCCGCCCCGGAGCCGGGGCGGCGCTCGGTTCTGGTCCCGAGGGCGAACCCGCGCCCGTCGGGACGCGGTGCTCAGCCCTTCTTCACCAGCGGCACCGGCTCGGCCGGCGGCTTGGTCGCGCAGGCGGCGACGCTGGCGGCCAGCAGGGTCAGGATCAGGGCGCGCGTGAGAGGATTCTTTGCGAAACAACGGGCAGTGGACACGAGGCAATCTCCGATTTTCGGCAGCGCGGAGGCTAATGGTCCGCACCGTCTCGGAAAGTGCAAGAATGTCACGCCCGTAATGTTTCGCGATGTTTTATATTCTTTACAATGTATGATTATAGAAAACCATTCGCGTTTTTAGTCAATTCGTAGTATTTCATAGAGATATCTAGAGAAATTTGCGATGCATTACTGAGTATTTAATTGATATAGTCTGATATTCGCCGCAGGCCTGATTGTCGCAAGCGCTCTTCAAAAAAGCTTCTTGCGGCCGAGGTAAACAGAGGCGTCCGACACCCGAAGGCGCTGGCGGCCTGACGGCTCGCTGGTCCGGCAGATGCTTCGGGCAGCGTCACCCGCACCGTCATCACGCGCGAAGCGAAGTGACCCAGGACAGCGCGACAACGCCACATGGGCCGCCACGCCGGGTTGCCTCGCTACGCTCGCCATGACGGAAACGGAGTGATCACCCGGAAACCCTATGCGGGAGATCGATTCCGGCTGGAACGCACCGGGAATCGGACCTGCCGCCCTATGGTGGCGTCGGTCCTGGCTCGACGATCGCCGGGGGCGGCGAGCCCATCCGCGTTCGGGGCGGCGCAGCCTCAGCGCACCTCGCTGACGCGCTTGGTCGCCCGCTTCTCCTGCTTGTAGGCGGTGATCGCCGCGGAGCAGCCGGGCGACAGGTTCTTGAGATTGGTCTTGAAGCAGGCCTCGACCTCCGGGCCGCCGGGCGCGTAGGCGCTGCAATATTCCATGTAGTCGCCGGTGCAGTGCTGCTTGAGCGCCTCGCGGGCCGGGGATTGCTCGGCCAGCGCCGCGGCCGGGCCGAGGCAGAGACCGAGGGTCAGGAGGACCGCCTTGGTCGAAGTCATGGATGTCCTTGTCGCTGTGCGATGATCGCGCGGACGGGCCGCGCGGCGATGAACGCGGCACCTGAGCGCCAAGGATGGCGTGACTTTGGCGCGGATGTGCCGAACCTGCGCCATCCCCGCTCTTCCCACTATCCCGGTGCGACGACGTCGGGGAAAATCCTGGTTTCAGAAGGCCCTACACCGTCAGCGGGTGCCGGATACGGCCCTGCGGCAGGGCGTCGCCCGGCGCCGCGGGGCTGCGCGCCGAGCGCCGCCGGAGGGCGCCAGACCCTCCGGGAGCCCGGCCCCGGGCCCGCCATCCGGTCGATGGCGCGGCCATCCCCGGAGCGGCGGGCCGCGGTCTCAGTGCGCGCCGACGCGGCGGGTGGGCACGATGTCGTTGGCGACGATCTCGCCGAACGGGCCGTCGTTGCGGGCGTTGCCCAGCGGCCGGCCCGTGGTGGCGCGCAGGGGCAGTTTCGGGAAGACCAGCTCGGCGAAGCGGTAGGCCTCCTCGAGATGCGGGTAGCCCGAGAGGATGAAGCGGTCGATCCCGAGATCGATATACTCCTTCATCCGGTCGGCGACCTGATCGGCCGAGCCGACCAAGGCCGTCCCGGCGCCGCCGCGCACCAGCCCGACCCCGGCCCAGAGGTTGGGCGAGACCACGAGCTTGTCGCGGTTGCCGCCGTGGAGCGCCATCATGCGGCTCTGGCCGACGGAATCCTGCCGCTTCAGGGTCTCCTGCGCCTTGGCGATGGTGGCGTCGTCGAGCTTCGAGATCAGCTTCTCCGCGGCCTCCCAAGCCTCGGCCTCGGTCTCCCGGGCGATCACGTGCAGCCGGATGCCGTAGGAGAAGGTCTTGCCCTTGGCCTCCGCGGCCTGCCGCGCGGCGGCGATCTTCTCCGCGACCTGGGCCGGGGGCTCGCCCCAGGTGAGGTACACGTCGCAATGCTCGGCCGCGACCTCCATCCCGGCCGGCGAGGAGCCGCCGAAATAGAGCGGCGGATAGGGCTTCTGCACCGGCGGGAAGATCACCCGGCCGTTCTCGGCGCGCAGGTGCTGGCCCTGGTAGGTCACGGTCTCGCCCGAGAGCAGGCCCCGCCAGATCGTCAGGAACTCGTCGGTGACGACGTAGCGCTCGTCATGGGACAGGAACACGCCGTCGCCGGCCAGCTCCACCGGATCGCCGCCGGTGACGACGTTGATCAGCAGGCGCCCGTCCGAGATCCGGTCCAGCGTCACGGTCATGCGGGCCGCCGCGGAGGGCTCCATCAGGCCGGGCCGCACCGCCACCAGGAAGCGCAGCCGCTTGGTCAGCGGCGCCAGCGCCGAAGCCACGATCCAGGAATCCTCGCAGGAGCGCCCCGTCGGCAGCAGCACACCGTAATAGCCGAGCTCGTCGGCGCCCTGGGCGATCTGCCGGAGGTAGTCGATCGAGACCTCTCGGGCCCCTTCCTGGGCGCCGAGATAGCGGCCGTCGCCATGGGTCGGCAGGAACCAGAGGACGTCGGCGCGCCCGTCATGCGTCGTGGTCATCGGGGTCTCCATTGCGGTTGCGGGCCGGATGCGGAAAAGCCGGATCCGACTTCTCGCATCCGGCGATCACCAAGAGCTACAGCAGACCGCCGCTTCCGGGAAACGGCGGCCCGGTGTCAGACGTTCGGCTCGGCGCCGAGCAGATGATCGAGGATACGCCCTTCGAGCCGAGCCAGATCCGGATCCCCGCGCCGGCGCGGGCGCGGCACGTCGACCCGCAGGTCGAGGGCGATGCGGCCGGCCTCGACCACCAGGATGCGGTCGGCCAGCGCCACCGCCTCGGACACGTCGTGGGTGACCAGCAGCGCGGTGAAGCCCTGCGCCAGCCAGATCCGCTCGATCAGGTCCTGCATGCCGATGCGGGTCAGCGCGTCGAGGGCGCCGAGCGGCTCGTCCAGCGCCAGCAGGCCCGGCCGGCCGACCAGCGCCCGGGCCAGCGCGACGCGCTGGCGTTGGCCGCCCGACAGGGTCGCGGGCCACTGCCCCGCCTTCTCGGCGAGGCCGACCTCGGCTAGGGCCGCGAACGCCTTGTCCCGGCGCTCGGCCCGGGAGCCCTGGCCCGATAGGCCGACCGTGACGTTGTCCACCACCCGGGCCCAGGGCAGCAGCCGCGGCTCCTGGAACATGATCCGCTTGGGCGGATCGCTCCGGCGCGGGCCGGTCTCGGGGCCCTCCAGCAGGATCCGGCCGCCCGTCGGCGCCTCGAGCCCCAGGATCAGGCGCAGCAGGGTGCTCTTGCCGCAGCCGGAGCGCCCGACCACGGCCGTGAACCCGCCGGCCGGCAGGTACAGGTCGAGTCCCTCGATGACGGCGTGGCCGTCGAAGCTCTTTCGGAGGTCGCGGGCGGTCACGGCGATGCCGCGGCCGGCGGGTGGCGCCGGTTGATGGGGCGGCAGCGGGCCCGCGTCGGCGCTCCGGGTCTCGGGAACGGGATCGGCCGGGGCCTCGCGGCGAAGGGCGTCGAGCAGCATCAGGCGCTCCTGTAGGCGGGGTTCCAGGCGAGGCAGGCACGCTCGAGCTGGCGCGTCAGCGCGTCCGCGAGCTTGCCCAGGGCGGCGTAGATCAGGATCGCCAGCACGACGACGTCGACCAGCATGAACTCACGGGCCTGCATGGCCATGTAGCCGAGCCCCGAGGAGGCGGAGATCGTCTCGGCGACGATCAACGTCAACCACATGATGCCGAGCGCGTAGCGCAGGCCGACGAAGATCGACGGCAGGGCGCCGGGCAGCACCACCTTGGTGAACAGCTCCGTGCGCGACATGCCGTAGACGCGGCCCATCTCCACCAAAGCCGGGTCCACCGAGCGGATGCCGTGCAGGGTGTTGGCGTAGATCGGGAAGAACACGCCGAGCGCCACCAGGAACAGCTTGGCCTCCTCGCCGATGCCGAACCACAGGATCACCAGCGGGATCAGCGACAGGTGGGGCACGTTGCGCACCATCTGGACGGAGGTGTCGGTCAGCTGCTCCGACACGCGGGAGAGGCCGTTGGCGAGCCCGAGGGCGAAGCCGATGCCGCCGCCCACGGCGAAGCCCGACAGGGCCCGCAGGGTGCTGACCCAGAGGTTGGTCCAGAGTTCGCCGGTGCGCCCGGCCTCCCAGCCGGCCCGGACCACGTCCAGGGGGGCCGGCATGAACCGGTTCGAGACGAGGCCGGCCGACACCGCAGCCTGCCAGCCCAGCAGGATCGCGATCGGCAGGAGCCACGGCAGCGCCGTGTCGCGCAGGCGTGTGAGGGGGGTGGGGCGCATCATCGGCTCTCCGCCCGGCGTTCGGGCTGTGTCCAGACCGCGTCGGCCACGCGGATCGGCTTCGGCAGCAGGCCGAGGCCGTGGAAGGCGTCCGCCACCCGCTGCTGGTCGGCGATCGCCGTGGCGTCCAGGGGGGCGGCCCCGTAGGATTGGCGTTCGAGGGCGATCTTGAGGACCGGCGCCGGGATGCCAACGGAGGGGGCGAGTTCCGCCGCCACGGTCTCGGCGTGGCCTTCCGCCCAGGTGTCGATCGCTCCGATCGCCGTCAGCACGGCCGAGATGATCTCCGGGCTGGCTTCCGTGAAGCCGCGGCGCGAGAGATAGAACTCGCGGTTGGGTGCGATCCCCCGCCCGTCCGCTAGCACGCGGGCGTCGGTGGCGCGCTCGGCGGCGGCGAGATAGGGATCCCAGATCGCCCAGGCATCCACGGAGCCGCGCACGAAGGCGGCGTTGGCGTCCGCTGGCGCCAGGAAGGCGAACTTCACCGCATCGTAGGGCAGCCCGGCCTGCTCCAGCGCGCGCACCACCAGGAAGTGGACGTTCGAGCCCTTGTTGAGCGCCAGCGTCCGGCCGCGCAGGTCGGCCACGCTGCGCACCGGGCTGTCCTTGGGCACGAGGATCGCCTCGCCCCGCGGGGCCGGCGGCTCGGTCGCCACGTAGCGCAATTCGGGGCTTGCCGCTTGCGCGAAGATGGGTGGCGCCTCGCCGGCCGTGCCGAAATCGATCGCCCTGGCATTCAGGGCTTCCATCAGCGGCGGCCCGGACGGGAATTCCGACCACGCCACCGCGTAGCCCAGCGGCTTTAGCGCCGTCTCGAGGGTGCCGCGGGCCTTCAGCAGCACGAGCGACCCGTATTTCTGGTAGCCGACCCGAACGGTGCCGCCCGCGGCCCGGGCAGGCCGCAGGACGCCGGCCGCCGCGAGGCCGAGGCCCGCGGACAGGAATCTTCGGCGGTGCGGGGCGAGCCCGGACGCAAGGGGGTGGCTGTTATGGTCGGTCATGATCTCAGCCGTTTCGGGCGGGTGGCGCCCAGACCGCGTCGGCGACGCGGATCGATCGGGGAATCAGCTTCAAGGCGTGGAACCGGTCGGCGACGGCCTGCTGCTCGGCGGTGACGCGCGCCGTCATCGGGCCGATCACGTAATCGTTGCGATCCACCGCCCGGCGGGTGGCCGGCAGCGGCACGCCGGTGCCCTGCGACAGGAGCGCCGCGACCGCGCCGCGGTTCTCCCGGCACCAGGCGGCGACCTCGCCCAGCGCGTCGATCGCCGCGACCAGTACCGGGCCGCGTGCTTCCGCAAAGGCACGGCTCGCCAGAAAGAAATTGTTCTGTGGCGTGATCTCGGTGGCGAAGGCCAGTACGCGCACGCCCTCCCCCGCCTCTGCGATGGCGAGATAAGGATCCCAGATCGTCCAGGCGTCGACGCTGCCGCGGGCGAAGGCCGCCGCCCCGTCGGCCGGCGCTAGCAGGACCGGCTCGATATCGGCGTAGCTGAGACCCGCCTTCTCCAGAGCCGCCACCGTGAGGTTGTGTGCGCTCGTCGCCTTGCCGAAGGCGACGCGCTTGCCCTTGAGGTCGGCGAGGCTGCGCAGGGTCGAACCCTTGGGCAGCAGGATCCCGGCGCCGGAGCCGCCGGCCTCTTGGGCCGCCACGTAGACGAGGCTGGAGCGCGCCGCCTGGGCGAAGATCGGCGGTGCGTCGCCGGTCTGGCCTAGATCGATCCCGTCGAGGGACAGGGCCTCGACCAGGGGCGGCCCGAGCGAGAACTCGACCCAGCGCACCGTGTGGCCGAGGGCCTCGAGGCGCCGCTCGATGATCCCCTGCTGCTTGGCCACCACCAGGATGCCGTTCTTCTGGTAGCCGATGCGCAGCACGCCGGGCTCGGCCGCGCGAGCGCTCCGAATGGCCGGGACGGCCGCAAGGGATGCGGCCAGGAAGGTGCGGCGGTCGAGCATCGCGCGGCTCACTCGGCGGCGGCGAGTTCGGCCGGGCCGGTCGCCGTCGCCGCCCGGTGCAGCAGCAGGGCGGCGAGCTGGCCGCCGGCCTCGGCGGCGCGGGCCCGCACGCCGGCCTCGACCAGGACGCCGTCGCTGAAATCCGTATCGGACGCGTAGACCGCGGTCGGGATCTGCAGCGCGCCGAAGAAGCCGAAGAGTGGCCGGAAGGCATGTTCGACCACCAGGGCGTGGCGCGCCCCGCCGCCCGTGGCCACGATGGCCACGGGCTTGCCGGCCAGCGCGGTCGGATCGACCAGGTCGAACAGGTGCTTGAACAGGCCGGTATAGGCGCCCTTGTAGACCGGCGAGCCGACCACGAGTCCGTCCGCCTCCTCGATCGCGTCGAGCACGCGGCGGGCCGGCAGCGGCAGCTGATCCCGGGTCCAGGCGGCCCCGAGGCCGGTGCCGGCATCCACGAAATCGAAGATCCGCCCGTCGAATGCCGCCTGGGCGCAGGCCTCGTGCAGCACGGCATCGACCAGCGTGCGGGTCTTGGACGGGCGCTGAACATTCGCGCTCAGCCCGACGAGTCTCGGTCGTGTCATTGCAGAAGCCTTGCGATAAGGCCGGACCGCCCTGCGCGATGGCGAATGGCGACGGCGCAACCGGATATCCGAATAGAGCGCTAGAATTGCTGACTGCGCCGGGCGACGTCAATGAAACGGCTTTTCCAATTCATCTGGAATAGAAAAACGTTCTGCTCGAAAACGGCGGTTCGGAACTCGGTTTCATCTCGTGATCCAGGCGCGGTACAGGCGCGGTCCGCGCTTGGCAGGGAGAAAATTTAACACCGGCGCGCATCCGGTCTCGCCGTCGTGACGAACGGAGAGGAAAATTGTTCGGATTGGCGTGTCGGGAGAAGGACCGTCTTGCCGGGACGATCGTGTCGCCGGGAGGTGGCCGTAACACGCTGCAAGGGCCCTGGTCCGTGCAGTGCGGGCCGGCCGGGGGAGGCTGCGCGAATGCCGAGGCTCCGTCGCATGCGTCCCGGTTCGGATCCGGGGTCGCGAACGAAAAAGGGCCAGCCGTGGTGGCTGACCCTGCATCGTTCGACGAGTCTCGTGCGTCGCGCGCTTCGCCGGTCCGCGCTCGAACTTACTCCGCCGCGGTCATCTCGGCGGTGAAGTGGCCGCACCAATCGTTGGTGGTCACGACCGGCCACAGGCCCTTGGACTCGGGGGCGGGCTGGCTCACCGGCGGGTTGAAGCGGCACAGGCCGGCATCGCCCTGGGCGCTCGCGCCGTTGCCCTTGTGCTCGTCGAAGAACTTGCAGCTCTCGCAGTTCGCGCTGGCCATGTCTCGTTGCTCCCGTATCGGTTCAGCTATGTGCCGTTCTCACTTACGAATTAGAACAGCTACAATCTGCTGGTCAACCGATCGCCGGGCGGGCGGTTCCCGTGAGGGCCGGAGCTTTCTGAATTCATCGGAGACTCCGCGCCGGCCGCAGGATGAGCTGGCCGCTGAAATGCGATCGGCGCGCGCGGAGGTCCCGCGCGCGCCGAAACTGGCGGTTCTTCGCCCGCGCACCCACGAGATGGGCGCGCGGGGAATGCTGTCAGAGGCTTCCCGGGCCCTTGGCCAGGCCGCCCAGCGTGAACAGGTCGACCGAGAGCTTCGCGCCGATGACGAAGGCATCGGGGATCGGCTTCGGCCGGAGCGGGAAACGGGTCTGGTCCGGGCCGATCACGTATTGCAGGTTCGGCATCAGCCGGACCACCGGGGTGAGCTGGATGCCGTAGCTCAGCTCCAGGATGGTCTGCAGGGTGTCGACGTTGCGGCTGCTGAGCCCGTACGAAGCCCGCGCCGCCCGGATGTTGGCCGAGCCCAGGGGCGACAGCTTCTCCATGGCGAACACGAACCCGAGGGTGTCGTAGGGCCGGCCCGGGAAAGTGCCGGTCAGCACGGCGCCGCCCTCCAGGAAGTAATCCTGGGTCTGCCGACCGCCGGTGCCGCCGATCGCGACGCCGAAGATCGACAGGCCCTGGACGGCATTCGGGTCCGGACGCCAGACCATCTGGTCGAAGCGGGCATAGACCGCCGACCGACCGAACCGGGTGAGCGGGTCGAGACCGCTGAACACGCTAGCCCCACCGCGCAGATCGTAGATCGGGTCTTGATAGTCGGATCGGTCGAAGACCGCGCCGATGCTGTAGTTGCGCGGCAGCGGGTCGTTGCCGAAGTTGGTCGAGTAGCCGACCTCCACCGGGACGAGGACGCCGGTGGCCCCGCGGGTCGACCAGTCGATGCCGTTCTGGTTGGCCTGCTGATCGCGGGGATTCACCTCGTAGACGCCGGCATGGATGAACACCTTGTCGGTGACCCAGGCCTTGGCGTGGGCGCCCCAGGTGGCGATCGGCCAATACGTGAAGTTCGTCAGCTTGAAGATGGATTTCGGCGCGCCGCAGGTTGCATTATTCTGGAAGTTGCAATATAGCGGTGAACCAAGGAAGTTCGGATTGGCGAGAAGACGGCCGACCTCGATATCGAGACGGTTGTCGAACAGCTTCTGCTCGTAGGAGACCGATGTGAGGTGAGCCGTCTGGCCGCCGCCGTAGATCTCCTGAACGCTTCCGTTGAAACCGATATAATCCTGCGCGAGGCTCCGGCCGTGACGCTGGGTCACGATCGTGTGGAACGAGCCGCCTTCGATCCCGGCGAGTCGGTCGAGGTCGGCATCGAGGCCGAACACGACCTGGCCGGCATAGGCCGATCCCTGGCGGATGCCGCCGGACGGGTTGGCGGCGAATTCCCCAGTGTAGTTCAGGATCATGCTGATCCCGTTACCGAGATAGAGCGTCCCCGGCGGCAGGCCCGGCGGCGTCGCGCTGTTGCCCTGCACGTCGATCGAGGCCGCCGCGCTGCTCGGGCCGGCAGCACTCCGTGACTCGCGGATCGTCCGACGCCGCGCGCGATTCGCACGGTACTTGGCCTTTGCGGCCGGGGTTGCCCTCGGGCCAGGATTGACCAGGGACGGCCCCCCGTCCGGGGCGTCTGCAATCTGAGCCTCAGCCGTGCTGATGCCCGCAGAGAATGTGGTGGCGCAAAGTGCGAGCGCCGCCCATCGCGTGTGCTTTCCCATGAGATAACTCCCCCTAAGACGCGCGGCCCTGATTGGCTCTGTCGCGTTCGTGTTCCGCCGGGATCCCTCCGGTCAGTCCGTGAAGGCCTCCACGGAGCGGCGCTCGCCGCGCAGGAAAGCGTCGGCGACGTGGATCAGCGGGTTCAGGTCGACGTCGCTCGTGCCGGATCGGACGAGGGCGGCGAAACGGTCGTAGAGGCCGCGATACTCGGCCTCCGGTGGCAGCAACTGCGGCGCGCCGTCGATCGTGAGGACGCCGCCGCCTTGCGACAGCACCAGCAGGCCGTCCTCGGTGTCGACGCGGATGTCCCAGGTCTGCGGGCCGGTCTGGCGCCAGTCGAACACGGCCTCGATCGAGGTGCCGGCGGCGTCGGTGAAGTGCAGGTCGGCGGCGATCGGCGCCTGCCGGTTCTCCGGGACCGAGAGGGTCGCGCCCGTGAGGAAGAAGGGCGGCAGGATGTGGGTCGCGATCGACAGGGCGTTGATGCCCGGATCGAACACACCCATGCCGCCGGCCTGCCAGATCCAGGCCTGGTTGGGATGCCAGTGCCGGACATCCTCCATCCAGGCGATCGCCACCGACCGGATCCGGCGGCCGGACAGCCATTGCCGCGCCGGCTCGACCCCGGGGGCGTAGCGGGAGTGCCAGCTGGCGAACAGGCTGACGCCCCGCGCCCGTGCGGCCTCCACCAGGATCCCGACCTCCGCCAGCGTCGCCCCCGGGGGCTTTTCCAGGAACACGTGGCGGCCGGCCTCGATCGCCGCCAGGGCGGCCGAGAACCGGACCTGCGGCGGCTGGCACAGGGCGACCGCGTCGAGGTCGCCCTGCCCCGCCAGCATCTCCGCCAGCGTGCGGTAGTTCGGCACCCCCTCGAAGCGGCCTTCGCGGCTCGCCACGGCCGTCAGGGTGTAGTCCGGCGAGGCGCCGATGACCGGCAGGTGCTGGTCGCGGGCGATCTTGCCGACGCCGACCAGACCGATGCGGATCGTCCCGTTCGAAGCCGGCATCTCAGAGGACCTTCACGGACAGGTCGCGGGCGGGCGCGACCGCCAGGGGATTGCGCAGCGGCAGGGTGAACGGGGCGGCCTCGATCTCGAACACGTCCCCGGGCCGCGCCGTGACGCCGTCGCTGAACGACAGGGTCGCGGTGCCGAAGAAGTGGACGTGCAGATCGCCGGGGCGGCGGAACGGGGCGTATTTGAAGTGGTGCCGCTCCAGGTTCTCGATCGTGTGGGACATGTTCGCCTCACCCGAGAGGAACGGCTTCTCCCACAGCACGGCGCCGTCGCGCCGGATGCGGCTGGAGCCGCGCACGTCCGCCGGCAAGGCCCCCAGCCACAGTTCCGGGCCGAGCGCCGCCGGACGGAGCTTCGAATGGGCGAGCCACAGGTAGTTGCCGCGCTCGGTGACGTGATCGGAGAACTCGTTCGCCAGCGCGAAGCCGAGGCGCACGGGCGTGCCGTCCGCGTCGATCAGGTAGATGCCGGCGATCTCCGGCTCCTCGCCGCCGTCGAGGGCGAAGGCCGGGGATACGAGCGGCTCGCCGGTGCCGACGATCGCGGCGCCATCGCCCTTGTAGAACCACTCGGGCTGGACCCCGGTCTCGCCCGGGGCGGGCTTGCCGCCCTCGACGCCCATCCGGAACATCCGCATCGAATCGGTCGGGGCCGGATCCGCAGCGGCGGCCCGGTGCATCTTGTCCCGGCCCTCCGCCGAGCCGAGATGCGTCAGCCCGGTGCCACTCAGCAGCAGGTGCGCCGGGTCCGCGTGGTCGATCGGCGGCAGTAACCGCACGGCGTCGAGCTCGATGGTGTCGCCGAGCCCGTGCCGGGCGGCCGTCTCGACCAGGCCGTCCCCCGCCGCGAGCGCGCGCCGCGCCAGCTCGAGGACGCTGTCCACGCCGGCCACGGCCCGAGCCTGGCCGTCCTGCAGCACCGCCACACCCCGCCGCCCGTCCGAGGCGCGGAATTGTAGGAGTGATTGCCCCATCTTGCGTTCTCCCAGGGCCGGCTTTGGCTGGGCCGGCTCGAAATCGGTGTGTGGCGGCGTGCGTTCGCGCGTCAGCGCTCGAAGGCCGGACTGATCGTGCCGTCGACCCTGCGGGTGAGATGCCAGGGATTGTCCGGACGCAGGGGCTGCGGCAGCAGCGCGTCGGGCAGATCCTGGTAGCAGACCGGTCGCAGGAAGCGTTCGATGGCCAGGGTGCCGACCGAAGTGGTCCGCCCGTCGGAGGTGGCCGGGAACGGGCCGCCATGGACCATCGCGGGGGCGACCTCGACCCCCGTGGGCCAGCCGTTGGCCAGGATGCGGCCGACCTTGCGGGCCAGCGCCGGGACCAGGCCGGCGGCGATGTGCTCGTCCGCGCGGTCGAGATGCAGCGTCGCGGTGAGCTGGCCCGGCAGCGCGGCGATGATGCGATGGACCTCTTCGAGATCCGTGGCCGCCACCAGGATCGCCGCGGGGCCGAACATCTCGTCGGCGAGGCTGGGATCCGACAGGAACCGCGCCCCGTCGGTGCGCAGCAGGGTGGCGGGTGCGCCGCCCGGTCCGGCGCTCGCGCCGCGGGCCGCCACCGTGACCCCCGGGCGGCCCGCCATCTCGGCGACGCCGCGCTCGAAGCGGGCGCGGATGTCGGCGGTCAGCATCGCGTGCGGCGCGCTCTCGCGAATCGCCGTCGCGGCGGCCTCCGCGAAGGCCTCCAGGTCGGAGCCCGCGATCCCGATCAGCAGGCCCGGATTGGTGCAGAACTGCCCGGCCCCCATGGTCACCGACTGGACGAAGCCCGCCGCCAGGGCCGCGCCCCGCGCCCGCAGGGCGCCGGGTAGCAGCAGGACCGGGTTGACCGCGCTCATCTCGGCATAGACCGGGATCGGCTCGGGGCGTCCCGCCGCCACCCGCATCAGGGCGAGCCCGCCGCCACGCGAACCGGTGAAGCCGACCGCCTTGATGCGCGCATCGGCGACCAGCGCCGTCCCCAGGGCGTTCGAGGGCCCCGGCAGATAGGAGAACACGCCCGGATGCAGGTCGCTGTCAGCCACTGCCGCACGCACCGCGCGGGCGACCAGCTCGCCGGTTCCGGGATGGGCCGGGTGGCCCTTGACCACCACCGGGCAGCCGGCCGCCAGGGCGGAAGCCGTGTCGCCCCCGGCCACCGAGAAGGCGAGCGGGAAGTTGCTGGCGCCGAACACCGCCACCGGTCCCAGGGCGACGTGACGGCGGCGCAGGTCGGGCCGCGGCAGGGGCAGGCGCTTGGGCTGGGCCGGATCGATCGTGGCCTGGACCCAGTCGCCCGTGCGGACGACGTTCGCGAACAGGCGCAGCTGGCCGATGGTGCGGGCGCGCTCGCCCTCCAGCCGCGCCCGCGGCAGCCCGGTCTCGGCCATGGCCCGCGCGATCAGGGCTTCGCCGAGATCGCCCACTGCCTCGGCCACGGCGTCCAGGAAGCTGGCGCGCACCGCGGGGGTCGACTCGGAAAAGCTCGGGAACGCCGCATCCGCCAGCGCGCAGGCCGCCTCGACCTCGGCCGCGCCGGCGGCCGAAAAGGCGGGCTCCAGCGCCGCCCCGCTTGCGGCGTCGGCGGCCCGGAACGTATCGGTGGTGGTCGCATCCTCGGCGCCGATCAGGATCGTGCCGCGAAGCTCCGCGTTCATCGTCAGCTCTTTACTCATACAAATAACTTAGAGCAGTTGTGCAGTGGCTGCAAGCGTCGCAGCACTATGGTGCTTGTGGGTGTTGGCGCTTGCACTCCTACAACTTCAGGGTACGATCGCGGTGATCCTGCCCCGTCCTGGCGGCTTCGGACCGGAGGTGACAGTTGAGGGGGGATCCGGGCTACGAGGACATCAAGCTGCCGCTGGCCTCGGGCTCGCGCAGGATTCACGGTTCGGTGGCGCGCGATCTGGGCATCGCGATCCTGGCCGGCCGGTACGCGCCCGGGGACGTGCTACCGGGCGAGATCGAGTTCTCGGAGCAGCTCAAGGTCTCGCGCACCGCCTATCGCGAGGCGATTCGCATCCTAAGCGCCAAGGGGCTGGTGGAGAGCCGGCCGCGCACCGGCACCCGTGTGACCCAGCGCAGCCGCTGGAACCTGCTCGACCCGGATATCCTCGCCTGGGCGTTCGAGGCCGAGCCGAGCGAAACGTTCATCCGGGACCTGTTCGAACTGCGGATGATCGTCGAGCCGGCGGCGGCGGCCCTGGCGGCCGAGCGGCGTTCCGCCCTCGACATCTCCCGGATGGGGCACGCCCTGGAGGAGATGGGACGCTACGGCCTCGCCACCGAGATCGGGCGGGCCGCCGACCAGGCGTTCCGCAACACGATCCTGGAGGCGGCCCGCAACGGACCCTTGATGGCCCTGTCGAGTTCCATTGCCGCTGCCGTGACTTGGACGACGATCTTCAAGCAGCGTCGCAGCGCCCTGCCCCGGGACCCGATGCCGGATCACCGGATCCTGTACGAGGCGATTGTGGCCGGCGATGTCGAGGCGGCGCGGGTGGCGATGACCGAACTGGTCCGCCTCGCCCTGTCCGACACCGAACTGTCCCTGACGGCGTGAACCCTGCCGCCGCGGCGGCGGGGTTCCGCGTCAGTGGTTGTCGCGCGGCAGGCCGCTGGTCTGGGCGATGCGCTGGAAGCGCTCGGACCCCTCCAGGATCGCGCCGGTGTGCATCTGCCCCACGCTCGCGCGCTGGATCGCCTGCCACGGGGTCTGGGATGCCGGATAGGCGTATCCCCCGGCCTCCTCCAGGGCCTTGCGCCGCCGCTCGATCTCGTCCGCGTCGAGCAGCATGTCGGCGGTGCCGCGCTTCAGGTCGATCCGCACCCGGTCGCCGGTGCGCAGCAGCGCGAGCCCGCCGCCGACCGCCGCCTCGGGCGAGGCGTTGAGGATCGAGGGCGAGGCCGAGGTGCCGGATTGGCGCCCGTCGCCGAGGCAGGGCAGCGCGTGCACGCCTGAGCGGATCAGGTAGGCGGGCGGGCGCATGTTCACCACCTCGGCCGCCCCCGGATAACCGACCGGGCCGGCGCCCCGCATGATCAGGATGCTGTTGTCGTCGATCGCCAGCGCCGGATCGTCGATGCGGTGGTGGTAATCCTCCGGCCCGTCGAACACGACGGCCCGGCCCTCGAAGGCCTCCGGATCGTCGGGGTTCGAGAGGTAGCGTTCCCGGAACTCCTCGCCGATCACGCTGGTCTTCATGATCGCCGCGTCGAACAGGTTGCCGCGGAGCACCAGGAAGCCTGCGGCCTCCTTCAGCGGCCGGTCGATCGGCCGGATCACATCCTCGTCCTCGATCACCGCACCGCGGCAATTGTCGCCGATGGTGCGCCCGTTCACCGTCAGGGCGCCCTCGTGGAGCAGCCCGCGCTGCATCAGCTGCGCGGCCACTGCCGGGAGACCGCCCGCGCGGTAGTAATCCTCGCCGAGATACTCGCCGGCCGGTTGCAGGTTGACCAGGAGCGGCACGTCGAGGCCGTGGGTCTGCCAATCGGCGATGTCGAGTTCGACGCCGGCGTGGCGGGCGAGCGCGGCCAGGTGGATCGGGGCGTTGGTCGAGCCGCCGATCGCCGAATTGAGCACGATCGCGTTGAGGAAGGCCTCCCGGGTCAGGATGTCGGTCGGCTTGAGGTCCTCGGCGACCATCTCGACCACGCGCTTGCCCGTGAGGTAGGCGACCTCCTGTCGGTCCCGGTAGGGGGCCGGGATCGCCGCGGAGCCCGGCAGCATCATGCCGAGCGCCTCCGCGAGCGCGTTCATCGTCGTCGCCGTGCCCATGGTGTTGCAGTAGCCCGTGGAGGGCGCGGACGAAGTCACCAGCTTGATGAATCCGTCGTGGTCGATCTCGCCCGCCGCCAGCATCTGGCGCGCGCGCCACACAATCGTGCCGGAGCCGGTGCGCTGGCCCTTGTACCAGCCGTTGAGCATCGGGCCCACCGACAGGGCGATGGCCGGGATGTTCACGGTGGCGGCCGCCATCAGGCAGGCCGGCGTGGTCTTGTCGCAGCCCGTGGTCAGCACGACCCCGTCGAGGGGGTAGCCGTACAGGAGCTCGACCAGCCCGAGATAGGCGAGGTTGCGGTCGAGGCCGGCGGTGGGCCGCTTGCCGGTCTCCTGAATCGGATGGACCGGGAATTCGAGCGCGATGCCGCCGGCCTCGCGGATGCCCTCACGCACGCGCTCCGCCAACACGAGGTGGTGCCGGTTGCACGGCGACAGGTCGGAGCCGGTCTGGGCGATGCCGATGATCGGCTTGCCCGAGCGCAGCTCGTCGAGGCTCAGGCCGAAGTTCAGGTAGCGCTCCAGGTAGAGCGCGGTCATGTCGATGTTGTCGGGGTTGTCGAACCACGCGCGCGAGCGCAGGGGCCGTGTGTTCGGGCGATCGGTCATTTCGTGTGGGTCCGGTGTGCCGCGCTAGTGGAGAAGCGGTAGGTGATGACGTTCCGGTAGGTCTTGCCCGGATCGAGGCGGGCCGAGCCGAAGGCCGGCTGGTTCGGGGTGTCGGGAAAAAGCTCGGGCTCGATCGCGAGGGCGTCCGACTGCCGGTAGGCCAGGCCGGACTTGCCCACCGCGGTCGCGTCGAGGAAGTTGCCCGCGTAGAATTGGACGCCCGGCTGGTTGCTGGCGACTTCGAGGATCCGGCCGGATTCGGGGTCCTCGACCCGGGCCACGAGATGCGGCTCGGTCGTGGGGGCGTCGGTGACGACCCAGTTGTGGTCGTAGCCGCGCCCGCGCACGATCTGGATGTCGCGTCCGTCGCGGATGCGGTCGCCGATCACCGTCGGTGTGCGGAAGTCGAACGGCGTACCCGCCACCGGGACATGCTCGCCCGTGGGGATCAGCGTCGCGTCCACGGGCGTGTAGCGCTCGGCTGGGATCGTCAGGACGTTGCCCAGGATCGAGCGGCCGGAGCCCTCCCCGGCGAGGTTGAAGAAGCTGTGGTTGGTCAGGTTGACGATCGTCGGCTTGTCGGTGGTCGCCTGGTAGGTCACGGACAGCGTGTCGGTGTTGTCCAGCGCGTAGGTTGCGGTCACGGTGAGCGTACCCGGATAGCCTTCCTCGCCGTCCGGGCTGACGTAGCGCAGGCTGACCGACGGCGCGGCGCCGCCCTTGACCTCTGTGATGGTCCAGAGCCGCTTGTCGAATCCCGCCGTGCCGCCGTGGAGCGCGTTGGATCCGTCATTGGTCGCCAGCGTGTAGGTCCGGCCGTCGAGGGTGAAGCGGCCTCCGCGGATCCGGTTGGCGTAGCGCCCGACGCTCACTCCGAAATAGTTGGGCTTGGCCAGGTAGCCGGCGAGATCGTCGTAGCCGAGGACGATGTCGGCGGGCTTTCCGGCGCGGTCCGGGACTTCGAGCGTCCGCAGCAGGGCGCCCCACGAGATCACGCGGGCGGTGACGCCCCTGCCGTTGGTCAGCGTCACCTCTTCGACCGTCCGGCCGTCCGGCAGGGTGCCGAACACGGTGCGGACCGGCTCGGCAGCCTGGGCCGCCACAGGGATCGCCGCGCAGGCGCCCAGCGCCACAGCCCCGACTCCACGCATGTGATCTCCCCGCAAGATGCCCGCCTCCCGCTTGCCGATCGTGCGCCGGCGCTCGACGCGTGCCGCGGTTGACGTCTTAAACTCCGCTATATACTCATACAAATGAAATTCACAACATCGGGCCGCGGCAAAGCGGCCCCGGGATGAGGAAACGTTTGATGGCAGGACCGATCGCGAGCATCGGAGCGCCCGCGGCTGGAACGGCGTCGGCCGACCGCGGCAGCTACCGCCCGGCCCTCTCGCTGCTCGCGAGCCTCTTCTTCATGTGGGGCTTCATTACGGTCATCAACAACACTCTGCTACCCCATCTCAGGAGCGTCTTCGACCTCGATTACACGCAGACCACGCTGATCGAGTCGGTGTGGTTCATCGCGTATTTCGTGGCCTCGATCCCGGCCGCGAAGCTGATCGCGCGCATCGGCTACCAGCGTGCCCTGGTGGTGGGCGTCGGCATCATGGCGCTGGGCACGCTGGGCATGGTCCTGGCCTCGCATCAGGTCTCGTACGCGATCACCCTCACCGCCCTGTTCGTCATCGCGAGCGGCATCACCCTGCTCCAGGTCGCGGCCAACCCCTACGTGGCGGTGGTCGGCCCCCCGGAGACCGCCCCGGCGCGCCTCAACCTCGTCCAGGCCTTCAACTCGCTCGGCACGACGCTCGCGCCGCTCTTCGGCGGCTACCTGATCCTCGGACGCTCGGCTTCGGGCAACCTCGCCGCCGGCACGACCCTGACCGCGGCCGAGCGACTGGCCGACGCGCAGTCGGTGCAACTCCCCTACCTGATCGTGGCGGCGATCCTCGTCGTGCTCGCCGTGGTGATCGCACGCTTCCCGCTTCCCGCCATGGGCGGCGGCGCAGGCGAGGCCGCGAAGCAGGCCGCCAAGGCCGAGCGCACCGGCCTGTCGCTCTGGCGCCACCGCAACCTCGTGCTCGGCGTGCCGGCGATCTTCATCTACCTGATCGCCGAGATCGGGGTGTCGAACCTGTTCATCAACTTCGTCTCGCAGCCCGAGATCGGCGACCTCACGCACACGCAGGCCTCGCATTACCTGTTCCTGCTCTGGGGCGGGATGATGATCGGCCGCTTCGTCGGCAGCTACCTGATGCAGGTGCGGTCCGCCGAGACCATCCTGGCCGGCGCCGCCCTGGCGGCCTTCACGGTCATGCTGGTGGCGACCTTCGCGACGGGGTCGCTGGCCATGTGGGCGCTGATCTCCGTGGGGCTGTTCCACGCGGTCATGTTCCCGACGATCTTCACCCTCGGCATCCGCGGCCTGGGCCCGCTGACCGAGGAGGGGGCGGGGCTGCTGATCATGGCGATCGCCGGGGGCTCCCTGGTGGTGGTGCAGGGCTGGGCCGCCGACCGGTTCGGCCTGCAGCACTCCTTCCTCATCACGGCCGCCTGCGAACTCTACGTCCTGTTCTTCGCGCTGTGGGGCAGCCGGCCGGGCCTGGGTGCCTCCGACCGCGCCTGAGAAGATATCGGCCCCCGTCCACGGTTCAGCGTAACGCGGTGGGCTGCGGTCCTCCGCCGGACTCGAGAAGGCGATCCCATGGAGGCACAGTTCCGCATCGTCGCCCGCCCCGAGCGCGACCGGCTCGGCGAAGGACCCGTCTGGGTGCCCGAGCGGGGGCGGCTGTTCTGGGTAGACATCGAGGCCCCGGCCCTGCGCTGGCTCGACCTTGCCGGCGGCGCCACGGGCACGCGCCCGTTTCCCGAGCCGATCGGCTGGATCATCCCCCGGGCCGGCCGGCGCGACTTCGTGATCGGCCTGAAGAGCGGATTCGCGCTGTTCGATCTGGAGGCCGACCAAGTCACGCCGATCGGCAATCCGGAGCCGGACTTTCCGGACAACCGCCTGAACGACGCCAAGGTCGACTCGGCCGGCCGCATCTGGGCCGGGAGCATGCACCAGGCTGAGACCGCGGTCTCGGGCGCCCTGCACCGGCTCGACCTGGACTTGAGCTGGCGACGGATGGACGGCGCCTACGGCGTCGCCAACGGTCCGACCTTCAGCCGCGACGGCCGGATCCTCTATCACAGCGACAGCGCCGCCCGGACCGTCTTCGCCTTCGACCTCGCCGCCGACGGGACCCTGGCGGGGAAGCGGGAATTCCTGCGCTTTCCCGAGGCCTGGGGCTGGCCCGACGGGATGACCACGGATGCGGACGGCTGCCTCTGGATCGCCCACTGGGGTGCGGGCCGGATCAGCCGGCTGGATCCGGAGGGGCGCCTCCTGAAGGCCATCCCGCTCCCGGCCACGAACATCACGAGCTGCGCCTTCGCGGGACCTGGGCTCGACCGGCTGTTCGTCACGTCGGCGTCGCGGGGCGTCGAGCACGAGCCGTCCGCGGGCGCGCTGTTCGAGCTCGATGTCGGCGTAACCGGCCTGCCGCCCCGGGCGTTCGGGGGCTGACCGCTCGATCCTCCGGCCGGGCGCACCGTCCGAGGGCTCGCTATATCGTGTGGCCGCTTCCCTCGGATGGGGGATGCGGCGCGGGAGTGCCGCGTCTACGGTCGGGCCTTCTCCGAGACGAGACCACCTTCAAACCCGCCCGGCCTGTGCCGCGGCGGGTTCTTTGATCGCGGTGGCATCACGCACGGATCGGCAGGCGGCCGACCACCGCGCCGGTCGCATCCCGCACGACGAGGGTCCACGACCCGCCGGACGCGCCCGTGCCGACGGAACCCGCCATCTCTCCGATCACGCTGCGCGCCTCGTCCAGGGCCTCCTCCAGGCTCTCGGCCTCGACGCCCACCTCGTCCCGGATCCGCTCCCGGCCGTTCTCGACATCGAAGTAGAAGCGCTCGGGCACCGACATCCCCCTGATGAACCCCTGTGGCGGGCGCCCGGACTATCTCTACGTAGTTTGATGGGCCACCGCGACCAACGTCGGCTGCGATAAACCTTAACCTAGCTAAAACGTGAATTGGACCGATTCACCACAATGCGTCCGGGATTTGAGCGCGTCGATCTACTATAGATCTGGCAGATAGCCCGCCCACCCACACCCGGTGGCCCGAAGCGGCGGCGCTTCTGACCTTGGGGCTTAGCCATGACGACCGCCGATGAGCCGCCTGCCGTGAAGGGAACGGGCGGCGGTTCAAACAGAAAAGAGATGGTACGGGCGCATATCCGAAGCGTTCTCTCAAAGATCAGTGCTTCATCAATACCCAAAGATCAGACGCGCTGATGGCGGCTTGACCATACGCCCTTGGGTGATGGGAGGAGCGACGGTCTCCGCGCACGACCGCCTTTTTACGTAGCAACGCCCTTCGAAATGGCGGGTTTCTGAAACCTCCAGCCTCGTAGCGCCGTAACCGACCCATGGCGGAAAACACCCCCCTTCGCGCCCATATCCGCGCGGTCTTGCTCAGGCTGGTGCGGACTTTGACCGACCGGACGGGCCCGCGCGGGCCGACGCCGCCATAGGGTCACCGCCCGCGCGATCGTCGCGACGGCATCGCCGTCTCCGACCCGTTAACCCTTCGTCAACCATGCGCCGACACAGTTCCGGACGGAGGGCTGGGCCATGGTTCGACGCCGGGATTTCGATGCATTGAGCGAAGCGCAGATCGCCGCGCGGCGCACGCAGAAGCGCTGGGTCGAGCCCAAGGCGCAGTTCCGCCCGGATGCGCCGCAGGCGGTGACCGAACTGCTCGACACGATCCAGCACGTGGCCGAGGCGGCCACCGGCGAGCGCAGCTTCCTGCACCTGCGTCCCGTGGCCGGCGGCGCGCGCGGCCGCGCACATTAACGCCCGCCACCTCTCAAGTCCGGGCCCGCCCACGGGCTGGCGAGCGCCGGCCGGTTCTGCAACAAGGCCGAGATGAGCCGGCGTACAGCCTTCGATCTCATCCCCACCGGTGCGCCGCCCGTGCCCGGCCGATGCCGCGCGGTCCGCGCGTGAGCGGTGCCCTGAGCGCGGACGAGGCGGAGGTTCTCCGGCGCCGCACCCGTGCCCTCGAGGACGAAGTCACCCGCCTGCGCACCGCGCTCGCCGCGAGCCGGGTGGAGGTACGGGACGAGGCGTCGCGGGACGAGACTGCCTTCGACCGCGCGTACTGGCACCGGCCCGCCCATAGCGACGCGGTCCTGCCCGATCCCGATCCCGAGCGGATCGACGATGCCGAGTTCCGCCGGCTCGCCGACCACCTGCCGATCCTGTGCTGGCTCGCCCGCGGCGACGGCTATCTCTACTGGTACAACAGGCGCTGGCTCGATTACTGCGGCACCACGCAGGCGGCCATGGCCGGCTGGGGCTGGCAGAGCGTCCACGACCCGGAGGCGCTGCCCCGGGTGATGGCGGTCTGGGCCGCCTCGATCGCCACCGGCGAGCCGTTCGAGATGGTGTTTCCCCTGCGCGGGGCCGACGGCATGTTCCGGCCGTTCCTGACGCGGATCGTGCCGCTGCGGGACGCCACCGGCCGGGTTGTGCGCTGGTTCGGCGTCAACGCCGAGATCGGTGCCCAGGTCCGGGCCGAGGCGGCGCTGCGCACCTCCGAGACGCGCCTGCGCCGGGCCCAGGAGGCCGGCGGCGTTGGCGTCTTCTCCATCGACCTCGACCAGAACGTCATCCACGCCACGCCGCACTTCTTCCGCCTGTACGGCCTGGCCGAGCAGGAGACGCTGCCGATCGACGCGGTCGTCCGCCTCGTCATCCCGGAGGATGCCGGACGCGTCGCGCAATGGGCGGACCGGGGCGCCGGCCTGACCGATGCCGACGTGGCCTATCGGATCCGGCGGGCGGATGACGGCGCGGAACGCTGGATCGCCCGCCGCGGCGCGCTCGAACGCGACCCCGAGGGGCGCCCGATCCGGTTCGTCGGGGCGGTGCGCGACATCACCGACCACAAATCCGCCGAGCAGCGGGCGGAGGCCGACCGGCGCGAGCTGCGCCTCATCACGGACGCGCTGCCGGTGCTCATCGCCTTCATCGACCGGGACTACGTCTACCGCTTCGCCAACGCGGCGTATCAGGACTGGTTCTTCCGCCCGGCCGCGGAGATCGTGGGTCAGGACGTGCGGGTGCTGCTCGGGCCCGCGGCCTTCGAGCTGCGCCGCGCCTATGTCGAGCGCGCCCGCGCCGGCGAGGCCGTCCGGTTCGAGATCGCTTGGCCCCACCAGGATGGGCGCCACCGCGACGCCGAGATCCGCTACCTGCCCCGGCGCGACGCCGACGGTGCGGTCGACGGCTTCCACGTGTTCGTGCAGGACATCACCGACCGCAAGCGGGTCGAGGCCACCCTCCTCTCCGAGGTCACCCAGCGGACCCGCGAGCGCGACCGGCTGTGGGAGACCACCAACGACCTGATGGGCACGGCGGGCCTCGACGGATTCCTCAAGACCGTCAATCCGGCCTGGACGCACATGCTCGGCTGGAGCGAGGCGGAACTGCTCGGCCGGCCGTTCCTGGACATCGTCGATCCGGGCGACCACGCCGAGACCGCCGAGGTGGTGGGCCGCCTGTCGGCCGGCGAGACGGTGGCGGGCTTCGTCGACCGCGTCCTGACCCGCGCGGGCGAGCGCCGGGTGGTGATGTGGACGGCGGTGCCCGATCCGGGAACCGGGCTGTTCTACATCGTCGGGCGGGACCTCACCGAGCAACGCCGGGTCGAGGAGCAATTGCTCCAGGCGCAGAAGATGGAGGCGATCGGCCAGCTCACCGGCGGCATCGCCCACGACTTCAACAACCTGCTGACCGGCATCGTCGGCTCCCTCGACCTGATGCAGACCCGCATCCAGCAGGGCCGCACCGACGCGATCGAGCGCTATGCCCGCGCGGCCCTGTCGTCGGCCAACCGCGCCGCGGCGCTGACCCACCGCCTCCTCGCCTTCGCCCGGCGCCAGCCGCTGGAGCCGCAGCCGACCGCCGCCAACCCGCTGGTCACCGGCATGGAGGACCTGCTCCGGCGGACCCTGGGCGAGCGGATCCACCTCGAACTCGTCACCGCGGGCGGCCTGTGGCTGACCCTCTGCGACCCGCACCAGCTCGAGAACGCGCTGCTCAACCTCGCCATCAACGCCCGGGACGCGATGCCCGAGGGCGGCCGCCTCGTGATCGAGACCGCCAACGCCCATCTCGACCGCGCCTACACCCGCGTTCACGCCGGCGTGAACGCGGGGGCGTATGTCTGCCTCAGCGTCAGCGACACCGGGACCGGCATGAGCCCGGAGGTCGCCGCCCGGGCGTTCGACCCGTTCTTCACCACCAAGCCCCTCGGCCAGGGCACCGGGCTCGGCCTGTCGATGATTTACGGCTTCGCCAAGCAGTCCGAGGGACATGTCCGGATCTACTCGGAGCCGGGTTGCGGCACGACGGTCAAGCTCTATCTGCCGCGTCACCACGGCGTCGCACCGTCCGAGACGGCGGAATCCGGTCTCGTCGCGCTGCACCGGGCCGAGCACGGCGACACGGTGCTCGTGGTGGAGGACGACCCGGTGGTGCGCGACCTGATCGCCGAGGTTCTGGGCGACCTCGGATACACCGCGCTCCAGGCTGCGGACGCCGAGGCGGGCCTCGCGCTGCTGCGCGCGCCGGGGCGGATCGACCTGCTGATCAGCGACGTCGGATTGCCCGGCGGCCTCAACGGCCGGCAGATGGTCGACGCCATCCGCCCGGACCGGCCGGACCTGAAGGTCCTGTTCATCACCGGCTACGCCGAGAACGCGACCTTCGGCAACGGCCACCTCGAACCCGGCATGCGGATGATGACCAAGCCGTTCCCGGTCGAGGCCCTGGCCGCCCGGGTGCGGGCGATGATCGCGGGCCTCGACTGACCGGCCATGTCGCTCACCACCCGCATCCTGCTGCTGGTGCTGCTGGCGCTCACCCCGGCGCTGGCGATCCAGGGCTACAACGAGGTCGCGCTGCGCACGAGCCGCGATGCGGCGGTGCGCGCCGACGCCCTCGCCACCGTCCGGGGCGCGGCTGAGGATTTCGCCCAGCTGTCGGAGCGGATGCGCCAGGCCCTCGACCTCATCTCCGGGGATCCGTCCGTGCGGGCACACGACCCCGCCGCCTGCGCAGCCTACCTCAAGCGGTCCGCCGCCCGGCTCCCGCACGTGATCCTGATCGCACTCACGGATCCCGCCGGCGCGGTGATCTGCGACAGCGCCGGCTCGGCGCCGGGATCCTACTCGACCGGCGCGCGCGCCTATCATCACCGCGCCCTGGAGGCCGGCGGCTTCGCGGTCGGCGGCTACGCGCTGGGGACCGTCTCGAACCGGCCCTCGATCCACTTCGCCCGGGTCGTGGCCGGTGGGGACGCGACCGACGGCCCCGCGACCGGCCTTCTGCTGGCCGCCGTCGATCTCGACTGGCTGTCCGACCATTTGGAGCAGACCCTGCACCAGGCCGAGACGGCCATCACGGTGACGGACCGCGACGGCCTGATCATCGCGCGGCGCCCGGACGGGGCGGACTGGATCGGCAAGCCGATCCCGCCGGAGCGCGGCGTGATGCGGACGGCCCGGGACGGCGAGGTGCGCATCGACGAGGGCCTCGACGGCCGCACCCGGGTCATCGCCACCGCCATGCCGGAGGGACCGCTCGCCGGGGTGCGCCTCGTGGTCGGACCCGACAGCGCGGCGGCCTTCGCGGATATCGATGCCGCCACCCGCCGCGGGCTGGTGCTGATCGCCCTGGGCGCGCTCCTGGCGCTGGCCGCAGCGCTCCTGGCCGGACGGATGTTCATCCGCCGCCCGATCGACCACCTGCTTCGCACGGCGGCCGCTTGGCAGGTCGGCAACCTCGCCGCCCGCACGGGCCTGCGCGGTGCGACGGAGTTTGGCCGCCTCGGGGGCAAGCTCGACGCCATGGCGTCCGCGCTCCAGAGCAACACCGACGCGCTGCACGCCGAGATCCGCCACGGTCGCGCCCTGCAGGAACAGCAGGTGACGATGCTGCACGAGCTGAACCACCGGGTGAAGAACACCTTGGCCACGGTGCAGGCCCTGGCCCGCCAGTCCCGCGGCGCCGAGGGCGTCCTCGAGGCGCGGATCCTGGCGCTGTCGAAGACCCATGATCTCCTGACCCGCGAAGACTGGAGCGGCGCCTCCCTGCGTGAGGTGCTGGAGAGCGAGCTGAGTCCCTATCGCACGGAGGGCGACCAGATCGCCCTCGACGGGCCCGACGTCGCGCTCTCCCCCCGGCACGTGCTGGCCCTGGGCATGACGATCCACGAGCTGACCACCAACGCCGGCAAGTACGGCGCCCTCTCGGTGCCGGAGGGGCACGTGCGGGTCGCGTGGTCGCTGTCCGCGCCGGAGGGCGGCATGCCGCGCCTGCGCCTCACCTGGCAGGAGAGCGGCGGCCCGCCGGTGCAGCCCCCGGCCCGGGCCGGCTTCGGAACCCGTCTGATCTCCGGCGGCGTGCGGCGCGAACTCGACGGCCTGGTCGACCTCGCCTTCGAGGCCGGGGGCCTGCGCTGCCATCTGGACGTGCCGCTCGAACCGGGGCCGAGCACGATCCTGGTCCCGACGCAGTAGAGCGGCGCCCCCTCCTCCCGCAGGCGGCGGGTGCCCCGGATCACCCCCGGGGCCGCGCCACCGCGCGGGCGTCCTGCTTGACCTGACGCCAGGTGCGCCACGGCTCCAGATTCGACAGCGCCATCCGGCGCAGGCCGAGCCAGCCGAGCGCGACCGCCGCGACCAGGAACGGCGTCGCCACGATCAGCGCCGCCGGCGCCTCGGAGCCGAACGGCACGGCGAGCAGCTTCACGATTCCGTCGAGCCCGAGAAAGAACGTGACGATCAGCAGCACGGGGATCGTGCCGACGATCGCGACCAGCGAGACGATGGCCCGGACGTTGCCGTCGATCTCGGCCCGCGCCAGGCTCAGCAGCGATTCCAGATGCGTCGCGCTCTCGCGCAGGGCCGCGACCAGCAGGGCCAGGGTGCCGTCGGCTCGTTGACGCATGGTGCGGGTCTATCCTCTCGATCCGTCAGGGCCTGGGCCAACCGAGCCGCCCGCGCAAGCGTTCCGGCCCGATGCTCACAGCATCAGCAGCACGGCGCCGAGGATGAGGAACGTCGCAAGCGCCGCCAGGGCGACGGCCCGGGTGGCGTCGCGGCTGTCGTCGGGATCCCGGTCCGGCGCGGCGGCTGATCGAATCGGCCGGGGCTCCGCCGCGTCGGCCGGAGCCCCGGTCCCGCCGGCCGGCAGGGCCGGCGGCGGCGTCCCGGGCTGCTGCCCCGGGAGGATCACCGATCCCGGGATCGCCCGATCCACGGGCGGTCCGAAGGCCTCCGGCTCGACGCTCACCCCCGCGGCGTCGAGCTCCAGCATCACCAGCACCAGGGCGTCGACATCCATGCGGTCGATCGGCAGGGCGGCCTGCAGGTCGTCCGCCGTGAGTGCGCCCCGCCCTCGGCCGAGGGCGATCAGCCGGTCCAACGTCCCGCGATCGATCGTCTGCGTCATCGCCAGCTCCGGCCGCCAACCGACCCCCAGCCGACCCCCAAGGGCCGGCGCTCTCCCGACGAGAACCCGCGAAGATCCCGGCGGTTACCGCGCGGTCACCGGCCGAGCGCGGGGGCGGTCGTCAGGGCGTCGCCGGCACCCAGGATCCCGGGCCGGTGCGTGCTGGCCCGGTGCCGGAGCATCGGCTTCTCGACCAGGTACCAGCTCAGGAAGCCCAGCGGGATCGCCGCCGCGAGGGCCAGGATCGCGGCCGTCCCGGGCGACAGGTCCGGCCGATGGGCGACCAGCAGGTTCTGCACGGGCCAGGCATAGAGATAGAGCCCGTACGAGGCGTCGACGCGCGCGGTGGCGCGGCTCAGGGCGTTGGGGCGCACCGCCAGGGCGAACCAGAAGATCAGGTAGCCGCCGAGCAGCGCGAAGGCCGGCTCGGCGAGCGGCGGGCTGAACATCAGCGGCAGGAGCAGCGAGGCGGCAGCGGCCGCGCCCCGGCCGGTATAGGCGATCTTGTCGCCGAACAGCTGGAAGGCGCCGCCGCAGCAGAACATGAAGCTCAGGCGGATCATCTCCGACAGAATGCCGAGCCCATTCCCGGGCTGGCCGATCGGCAGGACGAGCCAGCGCAGGGCCAGGACTCCCCCGAGGCCGGCGAGCAGGACGAGGTAGCGCCGCCGCCGCCGCAGGGCGCGCGCGCTGCCGACCAGACCGAGCAGCAGGTAGCAGCCGAACTCGCACGGAATCGTCCAGAGCGATCCGTTAAGGATCGGATAGGGCAGCGCCTCGAACGCACCCGGGACCACCGGCATCAGCAGCAGCGACAGGCGCAGCACGGTCTCGGCCGGCGAGATCGCGGCCACGTCACCGCCGCTGAGGGGCGCGACGACGGCGATGCAGAGGAGGGACGCCACCACGAAGCCCGGATAGATCCGCAGCGCCCGCCGTTTCAGGTAGTCGGAGAACGAGCGCTTGGCGCGGTAGCTCGCGGTGATCAGGTAGCCGCTCACCAGGAAGAAGCCGTCCACCGCGACCTCGCCCAGCGACAGCGTGCCGAACACCTGCGTGAGCCATTCGCGCGACCGATTGCCGTCCGCCAGCTCCGGCGCGTGCGAGAGCACGACGAGGATCGCGAACAG
>NZ_VRVG01000071.1:0-27744 GCF_008040085.1 Methylobacterium sp. WL7
ACCACCACGTCGCACGGGCCTCGGGGGCGAGCGGCTGATGGGTCGCGGCGGGCCGGAGGGAGCGGTCGAGGGCGGCCATCACCCGGCGCACCGCCCCCTCATGAGGGGCCGCGACGGGGTCGCGCGGGCGGGCCAGCCCGATCTCGATGGTCTCGTCGAGGCGTCCCGGACGCGGGCGCATCACGACCACCCGGTCGGCCAACGTCACGGCCTCGCCGACATCGTGCGTCACGAGCAGGATCGTCGGCTTCGACTCGCCCCACAGGCTGAGGAGTTGATCGTGCAGGTCCCGGCGGGTGAAGGCGTCCAGCGCCGAGAATGGCTCGTCCAGGAGCAGCACGCGGGGATTGGTGACGAAGGCCCGGGCGATGGCCACCCGTTGCTGCTGGCCGCCGGAGAGTTCCCGCGGCCAGCGGCCGCCGGACTCGGCCAGACCGATCCGCTCCAGCGCCCGCGCGACCCGCTGACTCCGCTCGGACCGGGCGAGCCCGGCGAGCCCGAAGCCGACATTGCCCGCGACATCCAGCCAGGGCAGGAGCCGTGCCTCTTGGAAGACGACGCCGACATGCGGGTGTGGCCCGCGGATCGTCCCGCCATCGACCTGCACGGTCCCACGGCTCGCCTGATCGAGGCCGGCGATCAGGCGCAGCAGGGTCGTCTTTCCGCAGCCCGAGCCGCCGATGAGCGCGATGATCTCGCCCTGTCGCACCGAAAGGTCGATTCCGGCGAGCGCCTGCGTGCCATCCGCATAGGTCTTCGAGAGATCGTCGACGATGAGCACGGGCGTGTCTTGCTTCAGCGGTTGCATCGAGGGATCGCGCGGACGGCGCATTGCCGCGCTCGTCACAGGCTTTCCCGCGCAGTGTCCTGCCAGCGCGTCAAGGGTCGCGTAAGCGCCAGCAGCACCATGTCGGCCAGCTTCCCGGCCAGGGCGAAAGCGATGATCGCGGCGACGATCTGGTCCGGCTTGCTGAATTGCTGGCCGTCGACCAGCAGGTAGCCGAGGCCCTCCGAGGCCCCCATCAGCTCGGCCGCTACGACGAACAGGAAGCCGAGGCCGAGCCCCGTACGCAACCCGACCAGGGTCGCCGGCAGCACCGCCGGCAGCAGGATCCGCCGGGCCAGGGCAAGCCGCGACAGCCGGAAGATGCGCCCGACCTCGATGAGCTTTCGGTCCACCGAGGCGATGGCCCCCGAGACCCCGACATAGACGGGGAAGAAGACCCCGACGGCGATCAGCAGCACCTTCGGTGTCTCGAGGATGCCGAACCACAGGATGAAGAGCGGAACCCAGGCGAGCGACGGCACGGCCCGCAGGGCCTGGAGGCTCGGATCGACCAGCCAGCGCAGGGTCGGAAGCGTCGCGACCAGGCCACCCGCCAGGATCCCCGCGGCAGCGCCCCAGAGGAAGCCGAGCCCGACCCGGATCAGCGTCGCCTGGACATGCATGAGCAGGTCGCCCGAAATCGCCAGGTCCAGCAGCGTCGCGCCGATCCGACTTGGCGGCGGCAGCAGGCGTCCGGAGACGAGGCCGCTATCGACCGCGATCTCCCAGCCGCTCGCCAGGGCCAACGGCAGGACGAGCCCGAGGCCGACGCGGCCGCCCTGCCGCCAGAGCGTCCCGGCCGTCAACGCGCCGCGACGGGGTTGAAGCCGGGATCGAGCAGGCCGTCCACCGCCGCCGCCACATCCGTGGCAGCGGGAATTACGCCGGCCTGTTGCAGGGCGAGGCCGGCGGCCTTGATCGATTCCGTCTGCGCCGGTCCGATCGTCGGCTGGGACAGGTCCGTGCGCGCGAGCTGCCGCGCGATCACCGGTTCGGGAAGCTTGGTCGCCGCGACCAGCGCCGCAGAAAGAGCCTGCGGATTCGCCAGCGCGTAGGCGCGCGCCTGCTCGTAGGCGGCGATCACCGTCCGGACCAGATCGGGATGGGCCTTGGCGAAGTCCTCGCGCACGTCGAGCAGGCCCCAGGTGTTGGCCGCCGCGTCGCGGTGGAACAGGACGTCCCCGTTCTCGATCTCGGCCGCCGCCATCAGCGGATCGAGGCCGGCCCAGGCATCGACATCGCCGCGGTCGAGGGCCGTGCGGCCGTCCGGGTGCTGCAACAGGACGAGCTTCGCGTCCTTCTCGGTGAGGCCCGCCCCCTGGAGCGCGCGGATGAGGAAGATGTGCGGATCGGTGCCCCGGGTGACGGCGACGCGCTTGCCCTTCAGGTCGGCGGGCTTGGTGATGCCGGTCTCATTGCGGGTGACCAACGCCGTCCATTCGGGACGCGAGAACGCGTAGACCGCCTTGATCGGATTGCCGTTGATCCGCGCGACGAGGGCAGCCGCGCCAGCGGCCGAGCCGATATCGATCGCGCCGGCATTCAGGAACTCGAGCGCCTTGTTCGAACCGAGCGACTGGACCCAGCGCACTCGGATGCCTTTCGGCTTGAGCGCTTCTTCCAGGAACCCTTTCTCCTTCAGGAGCAGGCCGACCGGATTGTAGGTCGCCCAGTCCAGCCGGATCTCCTTCGGGTCCTCGGCCCGGGCCGCAGGCGCGAACGGGACGGTCGCGGTGATCAGGGCAAGGCCGGCGGCCAGGAGGAAGCGGCGTGAGGAGCGCATGAGCGGAACCTAATTCGGGCGAAGCTTGGGGGAAGGCGTGCACGCACAGGTTCGCGGCGCGCGGCCCTGAACTCGGGAATCGCACGGCCGCGCGCCGCAGGACGGCGTGTGATCAAGTCGCCTGGCCGAGGATCTCCAGGATCGTCCGGCGCAGGCGAATGAGGTCGGGATCGTCCCGGTGACGCGGGTAGGGGGCGTCGACCGGGAGTTCAGCCCGGATCGCGGCCGGGCGGTCGCCGAGCACGATCACGCGCTCGGCCAGGATCAGCGCCTCCTCGACATCGTGCGTGACCAGCACGGCCGTGAAGCGCTTCTCCTGCCAGAGGCGCAGGATCTCGGCCTGCATCGCCAGCCGGGTCAGCGCGTCGAGCTTGCCCAACGGTTCGTCGAGGAGCAGCAGGCGCGGCTCGTTGACCAGCGCCCGGGCCAAGGCCGCCCGCTGGGCCATCCCTCCGGAAAGCTGGTGCGGATAGGCGTCCGCGAAGCCGGACAGCCCGACGAGCCCCAGGGCCTGCTCGATCCGCGCCGCGCGGGCCGCCCGCCCGACGCCCTGGGCCTCGAGCCCGAGCGCCACGTTCCCGCGCACGGTCCGCCAGGGGTAGAGCGTCGGATCCTGGAAGACGAGCAGGCGGGACGGGTCCGGCCCCTCGACCGGCCGGCCGTCGACCGTGATCGCGCCCTCGTCGGGCGGCTCCAGCCCGGCGACGAGCCGTAGCAACGTGGACTTGCCGCATCCCGAGGGGCCGAGCAGAGCCACGAACCCGCCCGGCGCGACGCTGAGGCTGACCCGGTCGAGCACCGGCAGGGGCGCGCCGCGGATATCGAAGGCGTGGCTCACCGCCTCTGCGTGCAGGCTCGCACCGAGAATCAGGTCCGCCGGTCGTTCCAGCGCGGCGGCTACCATTGCACCAGCCCCTTCTGCCAGGCGAGCAGGCGGTCGCGCAGGCGGAACAACAGGGTGATCAGCGACGAGCACATCAGGGCCATCACGATCAGCGCCGCGTACATGTTGGCGTAGGCCGCCCAACCTTGCGCCCATTGCAGGTACCAGCCGAGGCCCGACTTTACGCCGAGCATTTCGGCCACCACCAGAACCGCGAAGGAGCCACCGAGCCCCATGAACAGCCCGACGAAGACGTGCGGCAGCGCCGCCGGGATCGCCACCCGCAGGATCAGGAAGCTGCGCGAGGCGCCGAGCGTCCGCGCCACGTCGAAATAGGCCTTGTTGACGCCTGCCACCCCGGACCAGGTCAGCACCGTCACTGGGAATCCGGTGGCCAGTGCGACCAGGAAGGTGCTCGCCGACCACGAGGACGGGAAGACGAAGAACGCCAGCGGCAGCCACGCGGTCGCCGGGAGCGGGCCGACGAAGCGCAGCACCGGATGCGCCCAGTAGCCCACCGCCTTGGAGGTTCCGATCGCGACGCCGAGGACGAAGCCGACGCTCGACCCGATCGCGTAGCCCCCCGCCAGCAGGATCAGCGAGTTCAGCGTGCTGCCGCCGAGCTTGGGCCAATCGTCGAGGAACACCTCCAGGATCGCCTGGGGCGGCGGGAAGAACGGCATCGGCAGGAGATCGAGCTTCGCCGTGACCAGTTCCCAGGCCAGCAAGGCGATGGCCAGCGCGGCCAGCCACGGGCTCCAATACCGCAGGCGCGCCCCGATTGTGCCGAGCGAGCCGGCGAGGAGGCCCAGCGGCAGCAGCGCCAGCCCGATGGCCGCCGATCCCTGCGCGAAGATGGCCGTCCTCGGGAAGTCGCCCGCTTCGGGCAGCTGCAACGTCAGGCCCGCGAGCGCCAGCCAGGCGAGGCCGGCCAGGACGATCCGCCAGGGCGGACCAGGGAGGCGCGCGGGTTCGGCGGCGGTGCTGCGCGCGGGTGTCCCGGCGGTGATGCTTCCGGACATCAGGCGGCTCAGCTCAGCACGTCGGCGTAGATCCGCTCGGCGAACGTCGCCGTATCGGTCGAGCGCTTCAGGACGTTCACCAGCTTCAGCTCATCGCCGTAGAGGGCGAGCTGCTGCTTGAGCCGGCCGCCCACCGGACTGTCGCCGTGCTGCTGGCTGCGCAGCATCGTGGCGAGATCCTCGATGGATCCCTTGCCGCCGTAGCCGGCGAACGCCTTCGCGGCCGCCTCCGGGTTCCCGTGGACGGCGTGGCCGCCCTCCAGGATCGCCCGGGTGAGCGACGCGGCGACCGCCCGGTCGTTGCGCAGCAGGCTGCCGCGGACCGCCACGACGCAGCAGGTGCGGTCGGCGTATTCCCCCGACAGGTTCGTCGCGATCTCGGTGAAGCGCGGATCCTTCAGCCAGATCCAGGTCCGCGGGTCGCCATCGGCCAGGGCCTGCGCCTCACCCTTCTGCACGGCGAGATTCAAGAGGTCCGCCGGGTATTGCCGCCACGCGACGCCGCTGTCGGGGTCGATCCCGACCTTGGCCAGCTGAAGGCTGAAGAAGTTCTTCGCCGGGCTCGCCTGATCGCTGATCGCGATGGTCTTGCCCTTGAGCGATGCGATGTCGGTGATGCCGCTGGACCTGTCGGCCAGCAGCCTCAGGCAGCCGCCGTGCAGGCCGGCGGTGATCTTCACGTCGAAACCCTGCTCCAGCGGCTTGAGCCAGCGCAGGGCCATGCCGATCCCGGCGTCGGCCTTGCCGGTGGCGATAGCCTCCAAGAGGGCTTCCGTAGCCCCGCCGAAATTGACGAATTCGACGTCGAGGCCGTGCTTGGCGAAGATGCCCTGCTCCTTCGCGAGCGGGGCGGCGGCGGTGCAGATCGCCGTCGCGTTCCAGGCCAGCTTGACCGGCCGCAGCGGGCCCGATGAAGCTTCGGCCGCCGCGGGCCGGCAGAGCGGACCGGGATCGAACGGCGCGCCGGGTCCGGGCGCCCAGGCCTGGCTCGCGCCCATCCCTAAGCCGAAGGGGGCCGCCATCGCGGCGGCGCCGGCCCTCAGCACCAGGCGGCGCGAGGGCATCCGGCTGAAAGCTTCGGATCCCGGATCTGACGGGTCGTCAATCATCGCACGTCTCCGGGCCGCGCGACCGCGCGGTAGGCTGGGCCGACGCAGGACGTGGCCCGACCGCGCGGCCGAGCACATCGTGCATCCTGAATTTGGGTGACTGATCCGTCGAGGGATCAATGGATCGAATATTCAATCGGATCGAAGCCGAGTCAACGAAAGCGTTTTCTGATCTTTTCGTGGAGTCGAAAACGTTTTTCGCTTGCTTGCCCGAGAGACGAGGATGATCTCCAGCGCCGCCCCGCGGCGGCGGCCGACGTCAGGCGGTGCCGACGCGATACTGGCGCGGCGGCTCGGTGCCGTTCACCGCAAAGGCGCCGACGATCCGGTCCCGGTAGATCCGAGGGTTGTGCGACGCGATGGTGCGGGCGTTGCGCCAGTAGCGGTCGAGGCCGAGCCCCTGCTTCACCGCCGAGGCGCCCAGCGCATCGAACAGGATCGTGGTCGCCTCCAGCACGAGGTTGGTGACCACGGTCACCGCCTGGTTGACCTCGACGTCGGCGAGCGCCGTGGCGCGCTCGGCCTGCGCCTCGGTCCCCCGGCCACCCGCGTCGCGGTGCAGCTCATAGGCGCGCTGCAGGGCCTCGGCCGCCTTCAGCGCCACCGCGCCGGCCGCGTAGGCGTTGCCGCGCACCCGGCCGACCACGGCCAGGATCTGCGGATCCTCGGCGGTCCGTCCGGCATTGCCGTGGCTGTAGACGCGGGTCCGCTCGGCAACGAGACGCCCGACATCCTCGGCGGCGGCGCGCCCGATCCCGGCGAGCGTCGCCAGGTGGACGAGCTGGAAGAACGCCATCGCGTAGGGGAAACGGGCCGGATCGGGCTTGATCAGGTCGGGCGGCAGGACGACGTCGTCGAACCGGATCGTGCCGCTCGCGGTGAGCGCCTGGCCGAACCCGTCCCAGTCGTCGACGATCTCGACGCCGGGCGCCCCGGTCGGGACAGCCGCCACCAGGGCCGCCCCGTCCTCGTCATCGGCCGAGAGATGGATGTAGTCCGCGAACAGGGAGCCGGTGGTGTAGAATTTTCTGCCCGACACGACCCGCTCGGCACCCCGCCGACGGACCACGGTGTCGAACTGGCCGACCTTGGCGGGGCCGGTCTCGGAGACACCGCTGCCCACGGTCTCGCCGGCGGCGATCCTGGCGATCCAGCGGGCGCGCCAGTCCGGCGCCGTCGAGCCGAGCACGTCCTCGGTGAAGCCGAAATGGGCGCGCAGGGCGTTGGTGACGTTGGAATCGGCCTGCGACAGCTCGATCAGCAGGTTGAACAGCTCCGGCAGGCTGGCCCCATGGCCGCCGGCCTCGACCGGCAGGCGCAACGTGGTGAAGCCGACTTCCTTCAGCCACCCGATCTCGGCATGCGGCAGACGGTGCGCGCGATCGCGCTCGACCGCCGTGGCGCGGATCTCGGCGAAGGTGGGCCGGAAGCGCCCGGCCAGATCCTCGTAGCGCTCGCTCGGGCCAGCGCCCCAACCCGCATCCCACTGCGCCATCGCCTGAAGCTTTCCACATTGATCGTCGCTGCCGAACACCCGCAGGATCCCGGCGCGAGACCTATGGATTCGCCAAGTCGGGCCGCGATCTCAAGATGCTGCACGGGAAAAACGACAGCGTGCAGTCGATTTGGAAGCACTACCTCATTGGGAATGCCCGCCTGAATAGATGTTCTTTCAGAGCAGCCCAATAGAAAACAAAGTTTCGGTTGACCCGACGTCGTGTTCGCATACCCTCCGGACTTCGTTCTCTTAGGCGCCGCACGGCCTCGTTCAGGGTGCGCGGCCCTGGCCCCTTCCGAAAGCAAGCCATGTCGACACCATGACGACACCTCGCGAACTGCGGCTGAACGCCTTCCAGATGGCTGCACCCGGTCATACCTGGGCCGGCCTATGGCGCCATCCCCGAGACACCAGCGCCGCCTACAACACGCTGGATTACTGGATCGACCTCGCCCGGACGGCCGAGCGGGGCCTGTTCGACGGTGTATTCCTGGCCGACGTGATCGGCCAATACGACGTGTACGGCGGCGGTGTTGAGACCGCGCTCGCCCGCGCCGCACAGGCCCCCAGTATCGACCCGTTCCTGGTCGTGCCGGCCATGGCACAGGCGACGCGCCATCTCGGCTTCGGCGTCACCGCGAACCTCACCTACGAGCACCCCTTCACCTTCACCCGGCGGATCTCAACCCTCGACCACCTCACCGGAGGCAGGGTCGGGTGGAATATCGTGACCGGTTATCTGGAGAGCGGTGCCCGCGGCATGGGCCAACCGGAAGCGCGGGCGCATGACGACCGCTACGACGCGGGCGAGGATTTCCTGGAGGCGTCCTACAAGCTGTGGGAAGGCAGCTGGGAGGAGGGCGCGGTGCGCCGCGACCGGATCGGGGGCGTGTTCACGGATCCGTCCCGGGTCCATCGTGTGCTTCACGAGGGCCCCTATTACCGGGTTGATGGACGCCATCTCAGCGAGCCGTCGCCGCAGCGTACGCCGGTGCTCTACCAAGCCGGCACCTCCGCCCGGGGGCGACAGTTCGCGGCCCGACATGCGGAGGCGATCTTCCTGAACGGCCACACGCCGGCCGTCGCCGGGAAGGCGGTCCGCAGCATCCGTGAGGCCGCCCGGGACGCTGGTCGGGACCCCTACGATATCCGCATGTTCATTGGCGCCACGGTGATCGTCGCCCCGACGCGGGCTGAAGCGCTCGACCTACGCGATGCGTATGCCCACTACATTGACCGCGAAGGCCAGCTCGCCCTGGTGTCCGGTTGGACCGGAATCGATCTCGCCGGCCTACGGCCCGACGAGCCTTTCGCGTATCAGAAGACCAACGCCATGCAGTCTCTGGTGGAGAATCTTACGGCTCCGGGCGAGCGACCGTTCACCCCGGCCGACTTCGCCGCATTCGGCCCGCGCGGGGCGCGGGCGCCGTTCATCGTGGGCTCCCCCTCCGAGGTGGCCGACACGCTGCTCGAATGGGTGCGGGAAGCCGATATCGACGGGTTCAACCTCACACGGGCCGTGGCACCCGAGACGCTGGAGGCCTTCGTCGATTTGGTCGTGCCGGAGCTTCAATCCCGCGGGGTGTTCAAGACCGCCTATCGAGACGGGACCTTGCGGGAGAAGTTGTTCCCCGGCTCCGGCCCGCATCTGAAGTCCAGTCATCCGGGCGCCGCCTTCAAGGTCGGACCGGGAGCCAGGGACGTGCGCCAAGCCTCCTGAACCCGCCACGAGCCGACACACCATGAGCCGTAATCGAACACGCCGCGCAGTGCTGGGCATAATGGCCGGCCTTCTAGCCGCCGCCCCGGCCAAGGCCGAAAAGCCTCTGCGGATCGGCACCACCGCCGGTCCAATCGGCCAGACCCTCGCCTTCGCGGCAGACCTGGCGCGCAAACGGGGGCAGGCGGTGGAGATCGTCGAGTTTACCGACTGGGTTACGCCAAACGAGGCTGTGACCGATGGCAGCCTCGACGCCAACCTGTTCCAGCACGTGCCCTTCCTGCAATCCACGATCAAGGCGCGGGGCTATCGACTCTTGCCCGTGGCTGGCGCCTTCGTTCTGCCGGTCGGTCTCTTCTCGAAACGTGTGACACGCTTGGATGCGGTACCCGACGGGGCGAGCGTCGCCATCGCCAACGATCCGGTCAACGCCGCGCGCGGCTTGCACCTGCTCGAGAAAGCAGGTCTGCTTAAGCTGAACCCTGGCAGCGGCGACGATGCCTCGGTGGCCGATATCGTGGCGAATCCGAAGGGTCTCCGCATTTTGGAACTCGACGCCGCACAGCTGCCGCGCGCACTCGACGACGTGACCCTGGCGCAGGTAAGCTTTACCTACCTGTTCGCGTCCGGAGGCGACCCCAGCACCGCTCTGATCACCGACGGGTCCGGTAACAAGCACTACACGGTGAGCTTCGTCGCCCGGCCCGAAAACCGGGACGAACCCAGGCTCGCGGCCTTCATCGCGACGTTCCGGTCCCCGGAGGTGAAAGCCTATATCGAGACCACCTTCCGGGGATTCTTCGAGCCTGTGTGGTAGCGCCCGCTACCAGCTCGGCAGCACGGTGCTGCCGAACGTCTTCTCGATGAACGCCTTGACCTCGGGGCTGCGGTAGCTGTCCACGAGCGCCTTCACCCAGGGCTGGTCGCGGTCGGCCTCGCGGACCGCCAGGAGGTTGACGTAGGGGCCCTTCGGCTCCTCCTTCAGGATCGCGTCCGAGGGCTTCAGGCCGGCGGGCGTGGCGAAGTTGGTGTTCACCGCGGCGGCGTCGACATCGTCCAGGGACCGGGGCGTCTGCGCCGCGTCGACCTCGATGAACCGGAGCTTGCGCGGGTTCTCGACGATGTCGGCCACCGTCGGCTTGAACCCGGTGCCGGCTTTCAGCTTGATCACGCCCTTGTCCTGCAGGAGGAGCAGCGAGCGTCCGCCATTGGTCGGGTCGTTCTGGATCGCCACCGTGCCGCCGGTCGGCACCGCGTCGAAGGTCTTGTGGCGCTTCGAGTAGATCCCGAGCGGGAAGTTCACCGTCGTGGCGACGGCGACGATCTTGTAGCCGCGATCGGCCTTCTGATTGTCGAGGAAGGGCTGGTTCTGGAACGAGTTCGCCTCGATCTCGCCGGCCGAGAGCGCCTCGTTCGGCACCACGTAGTCCGAGAACTCGATGATCTGCAGGTCGAGGCCGTTGCGCGCCGCGACGGGTTTCGCCGCCTCGAGGATCTGCCCGTGCGGCCCCGGCGTCGCGCCGATGCGGACACGCTTCAGGGCCTCCGCGTGCCCGATACCGGGCATCACGAGGAGGGCGGCAAGCACCAGGCGACGCAACATGGCGGACGATCTCGCGATTTCGGGGCCGAACGTTCGATGCGGATCAGCTCTGGCGGTGGCGCCGGTTGAGGCGGCGCGCCAGGCGCTCGCCCGCAGTCTGGAACACCTGCACGAGCACGATCAGGACGACCACGACCGCCAGCATCATGTCGGGCCGGAAGCGCTGGTAGCCGTAGCGGATGCCGAGATCGCCGAGCCCGCCGCCGCCGACCGCGCCGGCCATGGCCGAGTAGCCGACCAGCGATACCACCGCGAGGGTGAGCCCCAGGACGATGCCGGGCAGCGCCTCGGGGATCAGCACCTTGCGGATGATCTGCGCCGGGCTCGCCCCGAACGCCCGGGCGGCCTCGACCAGACCGTGATCGACCTCGCGGATCGCCGCCTCGACCAGCCGCGCGATGTAGGGTGTGGCCGCCACCGTCAGCGGCACGCTGGCGGCATAGGTACCGATCGAGGTGCCGGCCACCAGGCGGGTGAACGGGATGATCGCCACGACCAGGATGATGAAGGGCGTCGAGCGCGTCGCGTTGACGATCACCCCGAGGGCGGCGTTGAGCGCGGGCGCCGCCAGCAGCTCGCCGCGCTGGCTCGTCGCGAGGAACACCCCCAGCGGCAGGCCGAACAGCGTGCCGATGGCGGCGGCGAGCGCCACCATGGTCAGCGTGTCGGCGGTGGCCTGGACCAAAAGGTTGATGAGTTCAGGCGACACGGGCAGCCCCCTGCGCAACGTCTTGGGCGACGTCCTGGGCCGGCGGCAGATAGCCGAGGAATTCGGCCGGGATGCCGAGCGCGGCGAGATAGGCCTGGGCCCGCGCGGTGACGTCCGGCCCCGGCGACAGGCCGAGCGCCAGGGAGCCGAAGCGCTGGCCGGCGATCTCGTCCACCGCGCCGGCCAGGATCACCGCCTCGATCCCGGTCTCGCGGGCGAGCCGGGCGATGATCGCGGTGTCGGCCTGCGCCCCCCGCAGCGCGAGGCGCAGCACCGGCACGCCGCCGGGGCGCGGATCGGCGGAGATCCGCTCGGCCAGCCCGGCCGGCAGGTCGAGACCGACCTCGCCGGCGAGAAGGCTGCGGGTCACCTCGGCCTGCGGCCGGGTGAACACCGCGTAGACCGTGCCGCGCTCCACGATCGCGCCGTGGTCGATCACCGCCACGTCGTCGGCGACCGCCCGGATCACCGACATCTCGTGGGTGATGAGCACGATGGTCAGGCCGAGGTCGCGGTTGATCCGCTTCAACAGGGCCAGGATCGACCGGGTGGTCTCCGGGTCGAGGGCGGAGGTGGCCTCGTCGGAGAGCAGCACGTCGGGCTCGGTGGCGAGCGCCCGGGCGATGCCGACCCGCTGCTTCTGGCCGCCCGACAGCTCCGCCGGATATCGCCCGGCCTGAGCCTCCAGCCCGACGAGGGCGAGCAGTTCCGCCACGCGGGCGCGGATCGCCGCGCGTTTCCAGCCCGCGAGTTCCAGGGGGAGGGCGACGTTGTCGGCCACATTCCGCGAGGACAGCAGGTTGAAGTGCTGGAAGATCATGCCGACCCGGGCGCGCACCCGCCGCAAGTCCCGCTCGGGCAGGCTCGACACCTCCGCGTCGCCGACCATCACCCGCCCTGCGCTCGGCCGTTCGAGGCCGTTGATCAGGCGGATCAGCGTCGACTTGCCCGCGCCGGAGCGCCCGATCACCCCGAGGATGGTCCCGGCCGGAACGGAGAGGTCGATCCCGGACAGCGCCGTGACCAGCGCCGCGCCCTTCCGCGCCGGATAGGTCTTCGAGACGTTCTCGAACCGGATCAGCGGCGTGTCGGCGGGTTGGCGGGGCGACGGCAGGGTGGACACAGCCTGTGGGTGCTCCTCGAGCGGGACCCGCGGGTCCGCAATACGATCGGGTGATCTGGGAGCAATCTGTATGACGTTCGACGCCGAGCGGGGTCAAGGAAAGCCGGGTACATAGTTGCCCGCCGACAGAGATTATCTTCTTATTATTTTGCCAAACGGTAGATTTTTATTCCACCTGCAGTCGACATGTGGCGGCGCTCGCGGTCGAGAGAGCATCGCGCGGTTCCGCGGATAACTCCGTCGCCCGAAGTCTTCATCCTCCATCCTGCGGCCCATGCAGAAGGTCTGATCTTCGAAGCGCCGCGCATTCGAAACCTCGTTTCATTGATCGCCCCCCGCCCGCGAGCTTCAATAGTGATCGCGCGCTCCAGCCGCCGTCGAACCGGCCATTTCGGTTCCGGCACGTACGCGAACGGGCGCCTGCCGACCGGAGACCACGATGACCGACGATATGCCCGCAGGACGGTCCCCGTCCCGCCGGACGCTGCTCTTGGCCGGCCTGGGCGCGGCGGCGCTGCCCTTCGCGTCGCCCGCGGTGCATGCGGCGGCGCGCGAGGTGAAGATCAGCATGCAGCGCTCCTCGGTGCTGTTCACGATCCTCAAGGTGAAAGGCACCCTGGCCGAGCGCCTGGCGCCGCTCGGCTTCACGCCGACCTGGCACCTGTTCACAAACGTCCTCGAACCGATGAATGCCGGCGCGGTCGACATCCATGCCGACGTCGCCGACGCGGTGCCGATCTTCACCCAGTCGGCGCGGGCGCCCCTGACCTTCTACGCCCGCGAGCGCGGCGCGCCGGCTGCCGAGGCCATCATCGTGCCGGCGGAGTCCCCGATCCGCACGGTCGCCGACCTCAAGGGGCGTACGGTGGGCGTCTCGCGCGGGTCCGGCAGCCATTACGTCCTGGCCGCAGCGCTGAAGCGGGCCGGCCTGGGCTTCGACGACATTCGGCCGGCCTATCTCCAGGCGCCCGAGGGGGCCGCCGCGTTCGAGCAGGGCAGCCTCGATGCGTGGTCGATCTGGGACCCGTTCCTGGCCTTCGCCGAGGCCAAGCGGCCGGTGCGCACCATCGCCGACGGATCCGGCCTGACCAGCTACCACCGCTACTACCTCGTGAACGACAGCTTCGTCGCCGCCCATCCGGAGGTGGTGGCCATCGTGTACCGAGCGCTGGTCGAAGCGGGCCAGTGGGCGAAGGCCAACCCGGAGGCGGCGGTGGCGCTGCTCGCCCCCGTCTGGGGCGACCTGCCCCCCGCCGTCGTGGCCGCGGCCAACGCCCGGCGCACTTACCTGGTGGAGCCGGTGGAGCGAGCTCAGCTCGGCGAGCAGCAGGCGATCGCCGACACCTTCCTCGACGCCAAGCTGATCCCGCGCCGGATCGACGCCACCGCTGTCCCGCTCTGGACGCCGCCGGCGGTGAAGGGCTGACCCCATGGCCGACGCACCTCGTTTCGGCATCTGGGCCGCCGTCCACGGCTCCCGGGCCGCCCACCACGACCCCGACGAGCCGGACGACGCGAGCTGGGAGCGCAACCGCGCCCTGGTGCTCGAAGCCGAGGCGCTGGGCTTCGATTCCGTGCTGGTCGCGCAGCACACGATGAACCCCTACGACGAGGCGCGCGACCAGCTCGAAGCTTGGACCGCCGCGGCGGCCTTGGCGGCCCTGACCCGGCGCATCGAGATCATCGCGGCGATCAAGCCGGGCCTGTACCACCCGGTGGTGCTGGCCAAGATGGCCCTCCAGATCGAGCATATCAGCGGCGGCCGCTTCGCGCTGAACCTCGTGAATGCCTGGAACCGGGCCGAGTTCGAGCGGGCCGGCCTACCGTTCCCGGCCCATGACGACCGCTATGCCTACGGGCGTGCGTGGATCGGCCTCGTGGACCGCTTGATGCGGGGTGAGCGCGTCACCGCGTCGGACGCGCATTTCCAGGTCCAGGACTACCAGCTTCGCCCGGCCGGCACCCATCGGCCGCGGCCCCGGATCTATGTCGGTGGCGAATCCGAGCCCGCCCGGGCGTTGGCGGCCGACCATGCCGACGTCTGGTTCATCAACGGCCAGCCGCTGGGTGACGTCCGCGAATTGATCGCCGACATGCGCCGCCGGCACGCGGCCAACGGGCCTTTGCGCTACGGCCTCTCGGCCTTCGTCATCGCCCGCGAGACCGACGCGGCGGCCCAGGCCGAGCACGACCGCCTCCTCGCCCTGGCGCAGCGCGACGCGGCGTTGCGCGCCGACACCCGCGCCCGGACCGATACGGCGAGCGTGATGTTCGCCAAGACCGACGCGGCGGCGAGCCGCCATGTCGGCACCAACGGCGGCACCGCGGCCGGGCTTGTGGGCAGCTACGAGACGGTGGCGGCCCGCATCCGCGCCTTCCACGAGGCCGGCATCGCCCTGTTCATGCTGCAGTTCCAGCCGTTCGAGGCCGAGATGCGCCGGTTCGCCGAGCACGTCCTGCCACGCGTCCGCTGATCCGGGACCTTCGATGACCGCGCAGCGCCAGCTTCACCTCAACGTCAACCTGCTGCATTCCGGCGTCTATCCCTCGGCCTGGCGATTGCCGGACAGCCGGCCGGACGCCTTCGTCGACATCGACCACTACGTGCGGGTCGCCCGCATCGCGGAGCGGGGCAAGTTCGACGCGATCTTCTTGGCCGACACGCCGGCGATCAACGACCGGATCGACTACCGGCCGTTCATGGCCTTCGAACCGACCATCGTGCTGGCGAGCGTGGCTGCGGCGACCACCCATGTCGGGCTGATCGCGACCGCCTCGACCAGCTACAACGAGCCCTACAATTTGGCCCGGCGCTTCGCGACCCTCGACCTCGTCAGCCGCGGCCGGGTCGGCTGGAACGTGGTCACCACGGCGGACGCCGCCGCGGGCCGCAATTTCGGCTTCGCCGGGGTCTCCGAGCACGGGGCGCGCTACGCCCGCGCCCGCGAGTTCACGGAGGTCGTCCACGCCCTCTGGGACAGCTGGGAGGACGACGCCCTGGTGGGCGACAAGGCGAGCGGCCGCTTCGCCGACGGCGCCAAGGTCCACGCGATCGACCATCGCGGCACCCACTACAGCGTCGCCGGCCCGCTCACCGTGCCGCGCTCGCCGCAAGGGAGGCCCGTGACCGTGCAGGCTGGCGGCTCGGAGGACGGCCGCGACCTCGCCGCCGCCACCGCGGACGCGGTGTTCTCCCTCGCCCAGACCATCCCGGACGGCGCGGCCTATGCCGCGGACCTCCGCGCCCGGGCCGCGCGCTACGGCCGGGATCCGGCCGCGATCGTGGTGCTGCCCGGTCTCGCCACGGTGATCGGCGCCACGGAGGCCGAGGCGCGTCGGCGCCAGGACGCGCTGTGGGAGCTGGTTCCGCTGGAGTACAGCTTGGCGCGCCTCGCCGGGACGCTCCGGATCGACCCCGAGCGGCTCCACCTCGACAAGCCGCTGCCCGACCCGCTGCCGCTGCCGCCCGATGCCAACCACACGATGTTCACCGGCACCGTCGCCCTGGCCCGCCGGGACAATCTGACGGTGCGCCAGCTGCTCCGCGCCCTCGGCGGCGGCGTCGGCCACCGCATCGTCGTGGGCACGCCGGAGCAGGTCGCCGACGACATCGAGGCCTGGTTCCGGGCGGGCGCCGCCGACGGGTTCAACCTGATGCCGGACGTCCTGCCGGACGGCCTCGAAACCTTCGTGGAGGCCGTCGTGCCGATCCTGCAACGGCGCGGCCTGTTCCGGAGGGACTATTCCGGCGTGACGCTCCGGGACCATCTCGGCCTCGAACGCCCGGCCTGGAAGCCGTCCGCCAACCGGAACTCATTGCTTGCGGCAATCGACCGAGCGCCTGCGAACGCCGCGAAGTCAAAAGAAAACCCGCCACGTCATTGACCGGGCGGGTTGAAACCAATGGTAGCGGGAGAGGGACTCGAACCCCCGACACGAGGATTATGATCTGAGCGCGAGCAGAGCTAAGCCATTGACATAGCAGAGCTCGGCGAAGGGCTACGCTAGCCCTGCGCTACGGCGGAACTGATCCTCTTTTTTTTCAGAATCGTAGGCCCCACATGCCAGCGGATGAGCTGGGACTGTGTCATGGCAGCCGGAAGCAAGCGCCGAAAGCCAAACGCACTCACCAGCACCAGCGAAGCTTGAAATAAACGGCATCAGAGACTTTCGCGAAAGACACAGAAACTTGATCCCCAATAGGCGTCATTTTCGGTGGCGAACCCAAATTATCGCGGCACCATTCCTGTACTTCACCTGACATAACGTCAGACTTCGGGCCTACTTTGAGCGTTAAAGTATCCTTGTCGTAGTCGCTCTGCTTGAGATATAATTCTGAACTCCTGTTGGATTCTCGAGCAGACTCCCTCGCAGCTTGAAGGCCTTCGAAATCTTGAAATGGAAGCTCTTCGATTTGACGTTTTGTTAACACCTTAAGAAACGAAGAAACAATATCTTTGCCGCGTCCGGTAAGAATAAGAGACTCGGATCGCGTCCCCGAAAGTCCCGATCTCGCTTCTACCAACGCTAATCCCTTTGGATCTGAAAGAGCGCCAATAATTCGACTTCCTCTTGAGGGACTTTTATCCAGTACTTTCGCAATTTTAGTTACATCTGCAAGACGTAAGCGGTCCTTATCCCAGCTTGCATGAGCTATTACTAAAAGAGCTTTAAATCCTTCGAAAGTTAGGTCGGGCGCTGATGCCTCGAGATACTTAAAAGCGGCAAGGAGATCGCTTAGGGTCTCCTTGGCAATTTCCTGGGTCATCACGTTTTGCGTTTTTTGGGCCATGGAACCGTCACATCGCTCCTCGTTCGTCTCACTACCCCATGCATGAGAGCAACGCCAGCCTACGTAGTCGTATCAGCAATATGCTAGTTTGGCATATTGCTGAAAGGTTGATACGACTGGGGTGCCTCGACGAGAGGCGGCGGCACTAGGTCGCCCAACTGAACAGGAGTCACGATGACCGAGCGGAAGAAGAACTCGAAGTGGGTAGATGCCGGAACCAAAGGGATTTTTCGAATTGACGAGGTCAAGGTGGCGAAGCCACTAGACGGGAAGGTCGTAGTCATCGGAACAGGCGGGGCGCTTATCGCCTCAGTCGAAGACGACGATGTTGGGGATCTTGGAGCGTTCTATCAAGACCTTAAATCGAGGTTGATGGACTAATATCTCGACGCTTAAACTAATTTATACCTCTAGAGAGGGCGCTTCGGCGCCCTCTTTTATTTTAGGAGACAACTGATGGCAGCAGGACTAAATACTGAAAAGTGTAATTCTCCCGTTGGGGAATCATCGTCATCAACTTACACCTCAAAGGCGACCAAGCTTCGCCAGCGGTTCGCTCCGGGGAGGAAGCCCCGTGTCCGGAAGTATAATGGGCCGCCTGTCTACATGGCGGTGGATACCGAGTATGAAACTCTGCCGGCCGAACTCGGCATGGACCGACCTCGTCTCCACCTACTAACTATTCAATTCAAAATTCAATGTGAAGACCGATCTATTTCGGAAATGGTGGTCATTGATAGTGCCAATCGCAGCGCTCGAATGAGATTCGCGGCGGCCATAAAATTAATGCTGAAGAAGGCTCGAAAGGCTGGTGTGATCGCGGAGTGGCCTGATCAGGTCACTGTGTTTGGGCATTTTCTTCGCGCCGATGTAACTACGTTCTTCGATTTCTGGGCGCGGAAGGATGAATTCGACGCTATCGGGAAAACTTTCGTTGTCCGATCGCTATCGGTTGCGCTTGGTGAAGAGGAGCTGCCTGAACTCTCAGACCGCAAGCGCACGCAGCACAGGGAAGCACTGATTGTTCCTGGCGACGATGGTATGCCCGAGCTTGTTGGGCTCCGCTTCATTGATACGCTGCTTCTTACCCCCGGCCGTGCTGGCTTGGACACCGTCGGCAAATTTCTCAAGATACCGAAAGTTGAGCTTCCGCCCGGTTATACAAAAGGTGGGATGCGCAAATTCTTTCGCGAACGGCCTGAGGCATTCCGGGCGTACGCGATGCGTGATGTCGATATCACCTTAGCCTACGGCATCCGCATGGCTGAGTTTGCTCATGAAAATGGGTTGAAAAGTTTGCCGGCGACCTTGGCGGGGTTTGGACCCGCTATGTTGCGACTTCAGGCTCAGGAAGACGATGTTGACCTCAACGATGCGCTGGGGTTTCGTGTCGAGAAGCGAACGCTGTTTTATGATCAAAGCAATAAATTTCGTACCGTCAAACGGATCGCGTCGGTTACATCTCGTCAACTCTTTGAGGAATTTGCCGCTGCAGCATATTTGGGTGGTCGCAACGAGTGTTTTTTCTGCGGACCAACCCCCGAAGGCGAGTTCTATGATTACGACTTACCCGGGGCATACACGACGGCGATGTGCGCGGTTCGTCCGCTGGATTATGAGGGGATCCATACTTCGAAAAATCTCGAAGATTTTTCAGTTGATGTCTTGGGTCTTGCGCATGTGAGATTTGAGTTTCCCGAGGGAACGCGTTTTCCATGCCTTCCGGTTCGAACCGATCATGGACTGATGTTTCCACTGGAGGGGGAGAGCGTCTGTGCTTCGCCCGAACTCGTACTTGCGAGGAGGTTGGGAGCTCGGATCGAAATCGTCAACGGACTTGTTATTCCGTGGGACAATGATGAGCGATTATTCGAACCCTTCACAAGAATGATCCAGACCAAAAGACGTCTGGCCGTTGCAGAGTATGGTGCGGGATCGTTGGAGGAGAAGCTTTACAAAGAAATCGGCAACAGTCTCTACGGTAAGACAGCTCAAGGCGTACATCCCAAGCGAGTTTTTAATGCTCGTAGAGGCTACACGGAGGAACTGAGACCGTCGTCGATTACAAATCCCTATTTTGCCGCTTATGTTACGAGTTTTATTCGCGCGGTAGTGGGGGAGTTGATCGCGGCTGTGCCTTCGGACCGTATGGTCGTCAGCGTGACCACGGACGGTTTCCTCACTGATGCTCCTCTGAGTGAGATCGACGTTTCCGGCCCGCTATGTGAGGCCTTTCTCGATCTGAGAGAACGCCTATTCGGCGAGAGGATCATCCTCGAAGAAAAGCATAGAGTCCGACAAGTGCTCGCCATGCGAACGCGCGGTCAGCTCACGGTTCAAGGCATCGATGGCTTCAAGATCGTGATGGCCAAGGCAGGCGTTCGACCACCTGCAGAGGCGGCTGATCCAAACGAGTATATGCTGGATCTGTATCTGGAGAGAACGCCCGGGCAGCGGCACGCTTACAAAACGTTGATCAGCAGTCGCGAGATGTGGCTCAACGAGAGCGATTTAACCGATCTGCTCCGGGAGCCGAGGTTGAACTTGGAGTTCGATATGAAGCGCTGCCCGGAGCGCCCACTAGAACGCGAGGTGCGTGGGCGGCAGCATCTCGCGTTCCAGTCAAGGCCCTGGCGCAGCGTACAGGAAGCCTTGGAGGTGCGGGCACGGTTTGATGGCTGGCGCAAAGGCGCGGTGGGCATGGGTCGCGTCCTGAAAACGCTCCAGGACTACGACGACTGGACCGCCTACTGTGATCAAACGGCTCGCATTGGTGCTCCCGGTCGTGGAATCGGCCTTCGACGCGATGGCACCAAGGGTGTCCTGAAACGGCTGTTCCTGCGTGCGTTCGTGAGAAATGAATGGGGAATCTCGAAGGAGGGATGGAGCTATCGAGAACTGGCCGATTTCCTTAGTCTCAAGGGGATCAAAACGTCTGAGATGGCTGTGAAGAACGCCGCTCGCGACAACGCATCTCTCTGTGAAGTCAAGCTGCGCTGTGATGGGGAAGCTGTTAATTTCGTACGGGTGATTGTGGAGCAATTTTCAAGTTTCGAATTATTCCACCTGTTTGCTGATGAAGATTTGAAGAAAATTAATGGCGAATTAGGTCGTTAGTTCTTTTCATTTTCATCTTGGATTCCGCGCAAGTGGGACATAAGATGTAATTACTTACCCGTGTCGCGGGCGCTGACGGTTTTGAGAATGGTGGTGAACGGGCTGGTATCTGTGAGGCGGGCGGTATCGACGACGGTGCGGATGTCGGCCTCACCCTCGGCAGCCCACATCGCGCGGTAGCCGTTGGTGATCTTGCGCTGGATCACGGAGGGACGCAGCAGCCTCTCCGAACCGTTGTTGGTCGGCTCGACCGAGCCGGGGTGGGCGAGTAACACCAGGAGCTGACCGCGAGCGCGGCCGATCTTGGCCTACAGATCGTGGGTCAGGTCGCAGCGGCTCGGTGTGGTGAGGATGGCCCCGAGTTGTCGATCCAGGCTCCTGCGCGTGTCGAGGTGGCCAAGGTGGTGACGCGCTTGGCCAGAGCGAACACGGATTGCAGCTAGAGCTGCAGGCGCCAGGGCACCGGATCGTCGCTCGCCTCGACAAGGTAGGCGACGTCGCGGGCGAGATAGGCGAGGCAGGTCTGGTGTTCGGCGGCATGACCCTGCTGGGCGGTGTAGCGATCCGAGATCCACACCGTCGGCCGATACCCGTCCATCATCTCCCACACTACGACAGCGCCCCGCGTCGGTGAGGCCGTGTGCACCACGGCGTCAGCCGCGTGGAAAACCCACTGAAAGGCGTTGCTGCCGTCGATCCGCACGCCGGTCTCGTCCGAGGCGACGACGGCGGCCCGGCGCAGGGCTGACACGGCGATCTCGCGACCGGGACGGAAGCAGCCCTGCGCACGGCGGAGCAGGTTCATCCACCTGCCCTGGCTGAGCGTCAGGCCAAACACGTCCGACAAGGCCGCTTGCAGCCGCTCGTAGGAGAGCGCCTGAAAGGTCCTCAGATACGTCGCCACCGCATGCAGCCGCGGGCCGAACGGCGTGCCGCGGGCCGCCTCCGGCTCCGGTGCGGCTGCCTGCGTCCCGCAGGTCGGACAATGAACGGCAAGGCGCCGATGCTGCGTCACGACCGGCATCACCGCCGGCAGCTCGATCCGCTCAGAGACGCTGACGACCTCGGCGGCAAGATCCTAGTGCAGGGCGCCACCGCAGCACGCGCAGCGGTGGGGAAGATGCTCGACGACTGCGTCGGGATCCTCGCTCATCACGCGGTTGTGGCCTTCGTGCCCGGGCTTGGCCCCGCCGGGCTTGGCCTGCTCGCGGCTCTCCTTACGGTCGGTCGACGGTGGCTTCGAGGACGTGCGCGAGGTCTTGTCCGGACTCTGCATCCGCAGCACCACCTCATCCTGAGCTTGTCGAAGGATCGATCAGCTCCTCGCGTCTCAACCGCTCAAGATCGCTGCGCCCCATCCCACGAAGGAATCAGCGAAATCCAAACTCTGCAAGAGGGAAACGCCCGCATGATGCGAGCCGCAGTCGCTGTATGCCCCCTGGGTTATTACCATTAAATTGTTTTAAACACATGACCCGCAGAGCGTTGCTCTGCGGGTCATGTGTTTTCGCCAACTCGGTTGGTGGATTTCACCCCGTGAATGCTGGGATAGGCCATTGCTAAATACCTCAGGCGAAACTGAGGAGCACTTGATGGCGGATGAGAGGATGAGGGAATTCCGTGCCGCGCTGATCCGCGTGTTTGAACCGTGGGAACGGCGTCAGATCCGATGGCTGAGCCCAGGCATGCAGGAGCAGCAGGCGGAGGTGCAGTCTGCGTTGGGGATGATGCATCCGCTGTACGAGAGGATGACGTGTTGCGGTGAGATGGACGAAAATCGCAACAATATGAGGGTTTGCGGGATCCCGTTGTGCCCCAGATGCTTTTTGCGTCGTCGAGGCAAGGAGACGGGCCGCGCACTGGGTGAGGCCTTTGCAGGCGTTCCCAACGAGCAGCTGGCGTTCCTAACGCTGCTGCTGGAGCCCACTCTGGACCTGAGCACGGTGGACCCGGGCATCCAACGGACCAAGCGGCGAATTCAGAACATGATCGCGTATCAACGCGGGCAGGACCCGCGCTGGAACGATGTCCAGCTGACGGCGTGGTGGGAAATGGACCGGGACGATTATGGAGATCTGGAGGGGTTTGGCCGGAACAAGCGGATTGCCATGCACGGGTTGGGATGGCCCCTTTTTGGGCGTGCCTATGAGAGCACGGTTTGGCGACCGCACCTGCATGGGATCGTAGCGCTGGGCGGTGTGACGGCGCAGGAGTTCGCTGATGCGTTGAGAGCCCGTGGACACGGCGCTCCCTATCAAGTGAGCTTGAAGCCGTTTGATCGCGACCAGAGCGTGGTGAGGAACATCAAAGGGGTGATCCGGTACGCGTTAAAGTTTCGAATCGAACGGGATTTCAAAGGCGCAATTGCGGAAAAATTGGATACCAAAAGGGGTTTGGGATTTGTTCGTAGTTGGTGGAAGCAGGAGGACATACGTGAGTACGTGGAGTGGTTGATGTGTAAGAGAGGTGGGTTTGAGAGATTGAGATTTGTGGTTCGTGCGTTGTAGTAGTCAGTACTTTTACATACATGATACTAACTGGCTGCCATGCGAGGGTGTCATTATTGGTCGTTTTAGGATACCGGTGTGGATACGTGTTTTAGATTTTTGAGCTCCCAATTTGCCGAACACAATTGGCCATTTCAAGCTGACAATGCCCAAATCCTCGCCGTGACGGGTCCGAAGGAGGCTGAGTTTTACGACTGGCTGCTCAAGGGTGATCTGCAGTTGGAAATTGTCCGCACAAGTTTTGGAAACCGCTCAACGCAAACCATGTGCAGATTTCACATAACTCAAACCGATCCCGTGCTTGCACGGCTGAACAACGATGCGTTCATGCAGATTAAATTGGCCTGGATGTGCCGTACAGACATCACGTGGCGTGCCGATAATTTTACAAAATGTGATTTATTGGGAAATTGATCCGACTCAGGGTGCTTAACTATGCCAGCCCGAAATACCCATATTGGATAGGGTGGCGCCCAATTGTACAGGCTCTCTGTTTAATTAAATCTATCGCTCATTGGCTCCACAAGGTTTCTTTGACCGCACAACTCATTATGCTACGTCCCGCGAACAGCTCCGTGTTGTAGAGGGCGATGCTTTTTCCGGGCAGTACGCTGTAGCTGGAGCTGTCCGCTTAGAGAGGGATCACCCGAAGATCCTGCTTGTGCTGTTGGCTACCGCTCGCGGCATTCAAGACCCAGCAGGAAAAGCCAACTCGCGTCAGGTTGGCATCCCGCCGCGTGTTGGTGACCTCGAACACGTAACGGTTGTCCCTGTCCTTGGCGTAGGTGAACGTGGGTTTGAACTCGGGATCCGCGTAGAAATCGGCGGAACTGATGCCGCAGGTGGTGAGGCGCATGCTCATGCCGGGCTCCCATAGGATGCCGGAATTGCTCAACAGGGGCTGCTCCACCTCCTCACCCGGGGCGAGCCATCCCCCGGCACCGACTGAGATCTCCTGCACCCGCTGGCTGGGCGTGCCGTTCGCGTAAACCGGCGTGCAGTGGACCACGGCCAGGCGAAGCCAATCCCGGGCGTGCCGGTTTGTGATCCGCCCGTACAGGTGTGAGCCTTCGATCCTCGTCTGCAGACCCACGGGTGCATCCGAGCCGTAGCGGTGGAAAGCACCGCTGGGTTTGATCTCCTTCTGCAGGATGTGTTCGCTGAAGGCCATCGCCAGGGGGAGGGCGCCCACAATCAACAGCATGAGGATGGGGCTGCCGAGCACACCCGCTACGAGGATAAGAAAGCCCGCGCCGAACACCAACGCGCCGAGGATGATGCCCTCGTACAAGTAGGGAGCGAATGGATCGAGGCCCAGGTACCAGGCGGCAAGCGTGCCGATGGCTGTGCTGGTGATCCATAGCCCAATCATTCCTTATCCTCGTATCCCTGGTGGTTCAGATGGGCGAGGCCACGCCACGTGCTGCCCCCTCTCTTCGGAGCGACAGCTGTCATCCCGCGCTCAGGACGCCCCAGCACCGGCGGGGTGCGGGCTCAGCACTCTCGCAGCACGGAAGCCCTTCGAGCGTGTGGGTGAGCCTCCTGGAGCTTCGCTGAAAACCCTGGCCATCGCCGTCGGGGCAGTGGCACATATTCTCGCATTTCCACGCTTACCCATCCCCCGGTTTGGAGCCTTCTCACGCACGCCAGCTTGGATGCACTGCTGGAGCTGTCGGCCGGAGGACTGCCGGAGGTGATCACCGTCGATGCCACGGCTGATGCCGCGATGACCGTGTCACTGGTTGGCACCACACGCCTGATGATCCAGCGGGCTCAAGCTCTCGCTGGCCTCACGCTGAACGCCACGGGGGCGCTTAGCCGCGCCGACGTTCGCGCGCTCTTCGATGCGATGACCTGGCCCGGCTATGACAAGGCCCAGGTGCTCTCGATGAATAAGGTGCTCAACGAGATCGATGTGATGCCCGTGGAAGCCACCCGGCTCATCGCGCAAACTGCCAAGCTGCTTCGCAAACGGCAGCGGCGCCTGCTGGTGACCAAAGCTGGTGCAGTGCTTGCCCATGAGGAGCAAGCCGGCGATCTGTTTCGATGCCTTTTCGAGACGATGTTTTGGCGGGTCAACCTCGGCTATTTCGACCGCGTGCCCATGGAGGCCTGGCCGCAGAACCACATTGGCATCGTGCTGTGGTGCCTCTCCGTCATGTCGCCGGAATGGGTTGCGCGGGAGGACCTGATGCGCAGCTGTACGGTTTGGGACCCCGCGTTGGACCACGGCCCCGCGGATTACGCAGGGTTTGCTTTTGAGAGCCGCGTGCTGCGGCCGCTCACATGGCTGGGTCTGTTCGAAACCCGGTTGGTGGGTGCTGAGAGCGACCCATCGTGGCGGCGTGATCGGCAATATCGGAAAGCCCCGCTGTTCGATCAGGCCATTCGGTTTCGCATAAAGCTCGCCAAACCGACGGGCCTCTCGCACTGACTTGGTGGCCGGAGATGAGCTGAGAAAATCGTTGGCAACATCGCAGTCGCGGGGTCGCGTCATTCTGTACGCAAGCAGCTGGCCACCCAATTGGCTCGCCTAAGCTCTTGAGATTGCGCTCATAATAACCGGTAGAACGCGGCCTTTGATCTCATACGCGGGGCCCTCTTCGCACGTAGCAGACGGCGCACTGAGCGGCATGATCTGCCATGCCGCTCACCGTCACTTTCACAGCGATCAAGCTGCCCGGGGCTTGCGGCGCTCCGCCATCATGAGCCCGCGGGCCGCCGCCGCTTCCTTGATCTGCGGATCCAGTTCCCCCGCGCGCACGGCGGTGATCAGCGCCTCCAGGGTACCGGGCAGCTTATCCAGGCTGCCAATACTGATCGCCGCTTTGCCCGGCTGCAGCTCCAGCGGCTTGCCGCCCACGCGCATGATGAAGTGCACGGTGCCCGCCGGGTCCTGAAACCAACCCCGGCTCACGCGGCGGTTGACCTCCACCCGCACGCGCTGACCGTTGGCATCCTTGCGCAGAGCCAGCATCTTGGGCGGTTCATACAGGCGGCCTTCCAGCGAGGCGCTCACCATTTCCCGTTGGTCGGCCAGTTGTGCCAGCAGCTTGTCCTTTGCACGGCCCAGTGGATCGTTGGCCGATGCGGTGGGAGCCGCCGCACTCAGCTTGAGGGTCTTCAACACACTCATCACTGTCTCCTCGCATGTGAGCTCCGTCAGCTCTCATGCACAGGACGTTACAGCCGCGATCCTGCCGTTCAACCGAAGATTGTATAACCCCCTAAGAGAAGAGCTGAGCTAAGCGTCAAAACATCCCAAATGATGCCCCCTCTTATTGATGTGATAATAGGTTGTCACACGAAAGCTTTGCGATGCAAGATCGTGTCCGAAATACCAGTATTTTAATCCCCTCCCGCTCAAGTAACGCCAGCTATGGCCCAATTGGAAAATTTTCAATGGTTCATACGATTAAGCTTTAACGTCGTCGCAGCCAGAATCGTCCTCTCTAGCGCAGGCATATCGAAAAATACATATCGTGCTTGGCTCTCTTCGTCGAACCATGAATCAAGAAAACTCGCAGCTTCCCTTTCTGTCAAATGAAGCTTAGACATCATACGCATATCACGGTTGTCCATCATCATTGGCCTTCTAGTTCTTACCGGCGCAATAGCAGTCGAATGCCTCGAGATTACATCGAGGCTGCACAATAAATCATGCGATAGGTGAGCTCGCAGCGTCACTTCGTCTAAGTATGACACACAAACAAATAATTACGATCACTAATAGACGCGATGCTTAATCGTGCATAGATTCGCCACCACGGGGTTGCAGTGCAAGGGTCAGAACATGCCTCTTTGGCGAGGCTGTGCTAATCTGGCATCCATAGCTAAAAACCCACTTTGACTGGCGTGTTATCGATTTTCGGTCTAGTCCGCCTCCCTCACGATGCTGTCACGGTTACGTCGATTTAGAAGATGGAGCTTTTCGAAAACCGGCTCAATCTATCATATGCTGTCTCGATGTATAAACTGAAATCATAAAAGCCTGGAAGAAGGTGGTTACCGCAGGAAACGCGAAAGCATTTTGCATTTAATGACCCGCAAACACAGCAGATTATATTTTTGCCGGTATTTGGCGCTGGGTTGCTAGAATTGCTGACGCAAGTTTTTTATGCGACCTATAATCGATATTAAAATCACATTTTTTGCCTCAGCTATTACAAAAATGAGGTTCAGACGAGCATGGGTTCGTACCGCCCGAGCCGCGCGCCGAACGTCTGACGTGTGCCGGATAGAGAACTGGGGACTGACTGCGTTGAGTTTAGAATTAAAGCGGTCGTTCCGCTTTGCGCCCATTCCAGTCGTTCAACGGCCGTGCACCGGATCTTGAAAGCGGACATGTCCGGCGCTGTAGCATCTTCCGTCCGATCGGCTTCGCTGTGCTGGACATGTGTGAAAGATTTTACAGCGCTCAGCCTGGGGCCGCGAAGAGCGGATGGTCGGCGTTCAGACGGCAAGCATCCTACCCCTACGGGTAAGCATGGTGCCGTGTCCGCTCAAACCTGTCAGCGCAGACCTTATCGAAGAGCGCGCACGGCGGCTGAGCGCCCAGCGGTTCTGCCAGCATGGGCTGTCCGCGAATGTCGCCAAGCGAATGACGCTGGGAATATTGTGATCGTGGATCGAAATAGGGGTCCAATGTATAGCTACTCATGAATGCTCCGCCAGCAGGCATTTCGCTCTCGGACCAGGCTGGGGTGACGAGGCCGGATAGGGTAATGAAAATCAAGACTGCTGTTGCTCGCTGTTTTATCATCAATTTATCTCAAAAAATCACGACCGCAAAGTCTCATGGTCCCAAAATTAGCGTTTAATATGTCTTTAGACTGTATTATCTGGCATATCTGCCCCAATCATGGGTCATTTGATCGCGCAAATTAACGTTCTGGCTCGGGCTAGATCATATGGAAAGCGCCAGCTTCTGCGTCATCGAGTTGTGCTGCGCATTGATGCTACGAATCTGTCGCGCCGCAGGGACAAAGATTGACGGCTGCGCGATCGTTTATGCGACACATCCAATCTACGAGCCCCGCTCGACGGAGCACA
>NZ_VRVG01000072.1:0-27295 GCF_008040085.1 Methylobacterium sp. WL7
AAAGCCAACCCGCTTAGCAAACGATGCAGCAAACGGTGAGGAGGGCGGTGGCTGAAACGAGAGCTAAGTCGTTGAGATATAATGGTCGGAGTGGCCGGACTTGAACCGACGACCCCCTGTCCCCCAGGCTGATCCGGGGCGTTGATCTGAAAAGAGAATTTTGCAAATGGCCCGGCTGAGGCCGGTTGCAAACTCAACGGCTTAGGCCGGATCTGCAAACCGATGTCCTAACCCCCCCCTCCCCGTCCTCACCGATGAGGGGGAGGGGGTTAGTCGGGTTTGGAAGGAAGGGGGTTGCGAGGGGTTCGGAGCCTACGGGCGATCAGTCTGGCTTGGGCTTGGTGCGCTCGCGGGCGTCGAGGGCTTCGTCCACGAGGACGCGCACGGCCTCCGACCATGTGAGCACCGGCATCTGAACGCCACGCCAGCGCTCGACGCGAGTCGCCCAGTCTTCGGTGCAGACGATCTGCTTGCGCACGTCCATCAGTTTGCCGCCGACATCTTTTCGCGGTCGAGCCACGTTTTCGGTCGCCCCAAGAACCTCAACCATCGCCGCTTATGCCCTCTTGCGTCCAGCCGCAACTTACATAATATACACATCTAACACACGCAATAGGAGCCGCTCCGATGGGCCGTGAGATCCGCCGCGTACCGCCGAACTGGTCGCATCCGACGCGCATGCTATTCTGCTGGGAGCCTCGAAAAGGCTGGACGAAAAAGCTCGCCTACAAGTCGATGCTACCGACTCCGCATGCCGAAGCCTTGGCGGAATGGGAGGCGGAAAAAGCGTCTTGGGACGCTGGCGAGCGGCCTAAGTATGTGCGCGCCGACACGACCTTCGTTGAGTACTACGGCGAGCGACCCGAGCCGGAGTATTACGTACCGTTCTCGGCAGACGAGGCGACGTGGTTCCAGCTTTGGGAGACCGTGAGCGAAGGCTCGCCCACATCGCCGCCGTTCGCCACCTTGGACGAGCTTGCAGCCTACCTCGCTGAGTGGGGCGACTTTTGGGATCAGAGCCGCGCCGTTGAAGATATGCCTGCGCGTGAGGTTGAACGCCTGCTGCTTGAGACCGATCACCAGCACGAGTTCAAGGCAGGCTGGGGCAAGGAGCGCGCCGAAGCTTTCTGCCGCTCCGGCTGGGCGCCGAGCATGATCGTTCGCAACGGGCAGGTGCTGACCAATCCCGGTGACATGGTGAGTGCGTGATGCCCGGCGCCATCATCTCGTTCGGCTGGGGCGCGCCCAGCTTCGCCGAGCAACTGCCACAACTGCCGGCGCTGGATGCCGAGGCGGCCGATGCCGACAACAAGGCGATCACTCGCTTGTCGGTCCGCGGGATCCTCACTGAAGGCGAACGCGACAAGGCCATCCGTCGCGCGACGCGTCGTATCGAAGAGGCGCTGAGGAAGGCCGCCGACCCCGCCTAACCCCTCCCGTAATCCCTTAGGAGAGAGCCCGATGACTCCGCAGGAAGCCGCAGCCATCGTCCGCCAAACCGCCGACGAGATGCGCCTGAAGCCAGGGTTCGCCCGGCTCGCCATTGAGATCGCGGCACGCGCCGTCGAGCGCGGCCGGCATCAGACCGACGCTGAGAAGCTGGCGAACCTGTGGGCCAGCCTGAAGGACACCGGAATGGACGACGACGAGGCCGACAGGCTCACCGACTTCTGCGCCGAGAAGACCGACATACTGGATACGGGAGGCAAGTGATGGACGACGAGCGCATCAAGAAGGCGTCGCAGAACCTGCTGAAGGCCGCGCTGATGTCGGCCGATGAGTTGGCCGCCAAGAAAGGCGAAAACGATCTGTTCGTCCGCATCAAGCGGAATAGCGAGCGGCTGAGCAGCTGCGAGGGCCACGACTTTGAGCCCGATCCGGACTGGCGGACATGGAAGCCGAACCGGACCATCCACTGCCGGCGGTGCGGCGGCGACATGAAGATGCACGACGCGATGGAGTACCTGCGCGGCTTTGCGCACGGCAGCGGTCGCGACTTCAAGGCGATCACCGAGACGATTTGGCCTCCGGCTGACCCCGCCTGATTTTCCCTTCACTACCTGCGGAGAGACGAGGAATGGCTGAGACCCTAACGCCGGATCAGATCGACGCCCTGCGATGGATCGATCGCAACGACACGCACGAGAGTAGTTGGCTGCGTAAGGGCAAGCTCGCGTGGGGCGACTACGACAAGTGGGATGCGATCCGCTGCGCTGGACCACGTGGATCCATCGTGATCCCGACGCCGGACTGGGAAGCCATCCGGCAGTTCGTCACCCCCGGCATCGGATCCGACCGGCCCAGGTCAATCCACGTGCTCACCGAACAGGGCAAGGAACAGCTTCGTGTCTGACGCCCCCGCCCCTCCCCCTGCACTGGTCGCATCCGCAGAAGGGGAACCCGTCACCGACCTAGACCATGCCCGCTACGACCGGGATGGCTGGATGGAGAGCGCGCTGCGAGCGCAGGGATATGTGGGTGAACTGCAGGGTCGGCTTGCCGCCGCCCTCGCCCGCGCGGAGAGGGCCGAGAAGGCGCTGGAGGCTTCGGCCTATCTGGCCAGCCTGTATCGCGACTGCTGGCTCGGCAAGACCGTCCGCGACCTTCCTGAGGCCGAGGCCGCCTACGTCAGCGCCAATGCCGCCGTGGTTGCCGCCGCCCTCGCCCATCCTGCCCCTGCTGAGGAGGAGAAGCCGTGAGCGATCAATGGCGCCCTATCGCGACGGCTCCGAAGGACGGCAGCGCGTTCCTCGGTTTCTTGCCGCAGTTCGGCCATTTCGCTGCCGAGACCCGGATCCAACGATGTGTGTGGACCGGCTGGGGTGGTGGCTGCTGGGACTGCCAGTTTGAGAAAGGCGGGCGAGGTCCGACGCATTGGATGCCGATGCCTGCGCCGCCACCGCCGCCCTCACCTCCCCAGGAGCCCTGAATGCCCGCCACTTCACAGCCCTCGGCAGACGCGGGGCGGGGCGAGAGGCTGACATCGCTCAGAAGGAAGACCCTTGAGCACATCCAAGCCGTCAATGAAGCCAGCGGCTCGGGCGCTCGTTGCCCCTACGGCGAGATGATTGAGGAGGCCGAAGCTTCGATCCGCGACGGTCAGTCAGAATGGCGTGACGTGCCTTATGGCGCCGGCCGCTGGCTAACGGATGCCGGACGCGAGGCCCTGTCCAAGGAGAAGGACCATGGCTAGCAACTCCATCAGCCTGCAAGTGCCAACCGCCGATGAGATCGCCCGCATGATGGCCGAGATGCGATCCTACGAAGAGCCCAGGCTTCGTTGGGTTGTGTCAGCCTCAGATCCGACTGCAGCGCCCAAGCTGCAGGAAGGCATCCGCTTCAAGGCATCGACGCATGCCGGGGTTGAGTGGCGCGACGTGCCGACCGTCGTTCTGCCTGACTAGCCCGATGCCAGACGCCGACCCGATCCTAGAGGCCGTCTCTGCCCTCCGCTCCGATGGCGTCGAGGTCGAGCCGATCGGGGAGGAGATGGATCGCTGGCGGATTGGAGACCTGACGTACTCCGATGGGGATCTCTGGCGGTTGGCAGTCAGCCGGGGGCTGGTGGAGGAGGATAAGCCGTGAGCGAGACACGACCACGTGCAGCGAATGGGCGGGGCGGGGAACTAGATCTCACCGTCTGGTGCGAAGCATGCGGGCACTCGCATCACAGCACGGTGGGCCGGCTTGCTGAAGGCAAGGAGCGATGCGGCACCACCCTTCGGAGCGGCCCCTTCTCAGCATGGCGCCTCTGGGCGTTGGATAAGCCGCTGAGATTGACCGATGCTGGACGCGAAGTCCTAGCCGAGCCCTCCCCCGCGCGGTAGCTCGCCCCCATGCCGCCGATCACCCCCGCCGTCGCAGCACGGCGCCTCGATGCCCTCCGAGCCTGTGCCGCAAACCCACAAGGGCTACGGGGAGGCGCGTATCCGAGCGTGATGCCGGTGCTGGAAGCGCAGGGGCTGGTGACTAGGCGGAACGGTGGGCGCAACGGGCGAGCGGCGTATTGGTTTTTGACCGAGGCTGGGCGGGAGATCGTCAGAGAGATTGGCGTGGATGCGGCAAGGGAGGGAAAATGATGCAGAGATCCAACGCACCGGACTTCGACCCGCTGAATGCGACCGCGGATGAGGAGACCGGCATGATGCAGGGCTATCTCGCCGCCGGGATCGCGCCTCGTGGCACGGCCTGCCCAGACACCGCATCGATCGCGTTTGAGCACGGCTGGAGGATGCGCCGCAACGATCAGGCTGGCGTCGTGGACGATGACCAACGCAAGCTGGCTTCGCGAATAGCTGAAGGCCAAAAGGACGCGGATCAGCGTCGGCAGCGACTACGCGGCGCCCTGCGAGGCCCGGCAGCGAAATTCAAGATCTGAGGTCCAGGCACAAAAAAACCGCTCGGCTGGGCCGGGCGGTTGGGCAGAACGTCAGCGATGTGATGGAGGGCTACCGCTTCGTCAGGTTGCCCAACAGCAGCCCGACCCCGATGCCGAGGCAGCACCACATGGTGATTAGCCCGTGGTCGAGGGAGCAGGGGCCGTGTGTCATGCCGGCGATCGGATGATGACCGACTTCACGGCCTCGGCCAGCCAGCGCAGATCGGGCGATGTGTAGGTCAGCCCGAAGATGGTCCCGATCACGATCAGCCACGCGAGCCCGAGCCGAACTTGAGACCACGCCGGCACGTCCTTGCCGAACAGGTTGGGCGTCGTGATCAGGATGAAGATGCCCGCCGAGATGATGGTCACAAAGAACGAATAGACCGAGTTCTCCACCACTTGGCGGTCGAAGTCGGACAACCGCCACAGGATCTGAAACAGGCCGCCGAACGCGAGGCCGGCCAGGATCAGGCAGGTCGCCAGCGCAGCAAGCAGCGGCTCGTTGGGCCAGCGGTGCGCTTGATAGGCGCGGATTGCAACGCGCAGATAGACGATCAGCCCCATGAACGCGAGCGCCACCACGGACGTCCTGGCCCCCTCTGCGAGGGTCGTGGTCTGCGTGTAGTGCGCGATGCACGAGAACAGGGCGAGGAACCCGGCGGACACCCACGTCAGCCGATTGGACAGGAAGCGCCTAATGCCGATCATCGTGAGCTTTTCCCCGATCGGTTTCGCCGATCATCCCACCAAGCATGAAACGGATGCGGGCTTCCGTCGCCATCGCCCGCGTCGCATCTAGGACAACGCCCATAGAGGCTCGATTGTTAGCTTCCATGGCCCGTGTCCGGTCTTTCGATAGGTCCGCTTCAGCCTGGAGGCTGACCGCACTCAGGCGCAGGCTTGCACGCTCCGGCGGGTGCGCTGACTTTTGGTTCCAGAGGGCGCTAAGCATGGCACGAAGTCCCATCTACCGGCCCCCGTTGTTAGGCGTCTGCGGGCCTCCGATGAGATTGCGCACGAGACCCGAAAGGTCCGCAATCCGGTCCTGAAATTGCTGCAGGTTCCGGTCGAGCATCGCGGAATTGCTGGTTGCCGTGATCGAAACGCGGTCCAGCTTGTTCGCTATCTCCTGCAGGGTCGCGGTCCTGTCGGCCTGAGTCTGCGAAAAGACGCTCATGGCAGCAGTCGCGTTGGCCAAGCCCATCGTGACGTTACGCAGCTCCTCAATCCGCTTGTCGTGTTCGCCCTGGAGCAGCTTCTGCCAGTCGTCGCGATCCTCGTCGTGAGCCTCGTCCTTTTTCTCCATCGCAGCTCTGTGCTGGCCCGGCTGCCGGATCACGAGCAGGTAGAGCGCAACGATGAGGGCGACTGCCGTGAGGATGAGGAGCGCCCCAGCAGGGCTGTCTGCCATGACCTTAGACGCCGCGTCGGTGACAACCGGCGGGATCCCAGTCGGGATGCCTGTCGGCACCTCGGCTGCGGCTTTCCAGATGAGATCCATCGGCTCGGGCCGGCTACTTGATCAGGCCGCGGAGAGCGAGGTCGTCGAGAGCCGGCTGAAGCACCGTCTTGACGCTGGCATGCTCGTCGAGCGGCAGGGAGCGGAAGATCATGCCCGCGATGCCCGCCGCGCCGCCAGCCTTCTCGACGACCTTCGCGGGCGTGGTGTCCACGACCCACTGCGTGCCCTTGGCGACGACTTCCGAGCCCAGGGGCACCGTGAGCGTCTTGCCTTTCACAGCCCCGGCCACGGCGTTGACGCCGTAGTCGGCGCCGGCCTGGATCGCGGACTGCACCCGCTCGCGGGACAGGAACAGCGCCGCCCACGGCGACACCTTGGCGACGCCGGCCATGACGACGCCGGCCGCCAGCGGCACGACGATTGCGGACACGGGCTGGAGGATCGCGACGAGCCAATCGCCCCATGGGAGTCCTGCCGAAGTGGGTGCGGTGACGGTCTCTGCGGCCAGAGCGACGGAACAGGTACAGGCGAGCGTCAGCGCCGCCAGGGTGAGACGGTTCATAGGATCTCTCGATGTTGGGAAGCCGGAGCCGCCGGCGCGGGATCAGGTCAGTGGCCAAGCCACGCGTAGACGAGCAGCGCGCCGCCGAAGAACAGCGACACCGCGATTGCCGTCGCGCAGAACGCGAAGAGGCCGGGGGGGAGGTCGTTCACGCGGCAGCCTTCAGGCCGTCAATCGCAGCCCAAGTTGATGGACCGCAAATGCCGTCGGCTACCGCCAGCCCGTGCGCCCGCTGCCAAGCGCGTAGGGCCGCCTCGGTGCCGGGTCCGAACTTGTCGTCGACCTTCGTCCCGAGCACGAGCTGCAGAACCCGGACGTCTTCGCCGGAGGAACCCCGTCGAAGCGTCGGGCGCTTCTGCGCGTCAGCCTTCGGAATGGGTGCCTTCACCGCGGCGCCGTTCATCAGCGAGGCCACGCGCAGGCGGAAGGCCGGCATGTCGAAGGTCGGGTCGATCTTGCGGCCCTTCGGCAGGGCGTATTCCTTGTGGCCGGCGGCCATGATGGGACCGGCGCCGATATGGGTTAGGATCGCAGCGCAACCACGCGCATAGGCGTCCATCTGCACGTCGGGCCACGGCTCGCCGACGCCATCGTTCTCGGCTTCGACGCCGATCATCTGCGAGTTGCCGGCGGTGACGCCCTGCCAGGCGCCGCGGCCAGCATGGTAGGCCAGGCCCGCCGAGACGACGTACCATGTGCCGTCGCGGCCGAGGGCGAGGTTGCAGAGCGGCCCTGCGAGATCCGGCCGGCCGTTCGTCACCACGCCGAGCGAAGGCATGTTGCCGGTGCGCGGGCCGGCGGTGTGATGGAGCAGGACGCCCTTCACGGTGCCCATGGGGGCGTGCCCGCGGAGCTTCCAGCCGGGTTGCTCGGCGACCTTGAGGCCAGGGCCGCGCAGGACGTCGGCGAGCCAGAGCGCGTTGCCCATCGTCAGTCCTCCACGCTGGTGCGGGTCGGCCGACGGCGCCGGGGCTTCTTGTCCCCCTCAACGCCGCCCTGGGCCTCGGGCAGATCGTGGTCCTCGGTGACCTCGTGCTCACTGCAGTCGTGGCCGCATAGGCAGCCGTCGTGGGCATCAGGATCGTGGGGATCAGACATCAAGGTCACCTTCCTGCACGTAGTACTGCTGCATCCGGGTGGTGCGCGGGTCGCCTGGCCAATACGGGATAGGATCCAGCGCACCGTATTCACCTGAGCGGAACATCGTCTGCTCTAAAAGGCGGCGCTTATGCAGGCCCGTCTTCTGTTCGCCAGCAAGGTTCCGGTCGCATTCGGGGAACAGATTTGCGGCGCCCTCAATATCGCCTGCATTGATCAGTTTCACCACGTCCCAGATGTACCGGGAGCCAGTGTTAAAGTGGAGAGACATACAGGCGTCCCAGACCTGTTGCGTTACCGGCACCTTGAGAGCCTTGTTCAGCACTGACTCCCGCTTGGCGATGTCGTCCTTGAGGAGGTCGAACGCCGCTTTGGCCGTGATCTTATCGCCGACTTTGAGCTTCGGGTTGTTACTTCCGAACCCTATCGACGGGTGCGGTCCGTCCGCGTAGGCAGTCAGGACTAGCGCTTCTCGGCATGCAATGAAGAGGATGCCAGATCTTGATGTCTGCATTTTCTTCCCATTAGAACTTCTTCGATTGGCCAACCTTTGCGCAATCGAGTGTGAGCCTTGGCGTAAGAAATACCGCTGCCGTACTTCTCGACGCACTTTTTGAACGGCAAACGTTCGCCACCAAATTCAACGATCACGTTATTGCGCCTGTTCAGGCAGTTTTCGGATCGAGTGACCCATCGGCAATTGGAAGGGCTGTAATCGCCATTGTTATCAATTCTATCGATCTCTAAATCGCCGCGGTATCCGTTGGCCTCACCCCATGCAATAAAGCGGATCGCTCCATCCGGGCCAGACCACTCAGGGGAAACTCTGATGCCGCGGAACCCGTAATTTTTGGTACGCGGGTTTAAATCAGGCTTGCACCTGTGCTGGATGCCGCGCCAAATCTTAAATAACGGATGATGCGAAAGCCCGTGTGTTGCGTGACTGCGGCTAGACAGCTCTCGTGTCATGCAACCACATGATTTCGAACCGCCGCTACGTAGGACAGGCAGGTCAACTTGCTTCTCTGTGCCGCAATCACATTTGCACAGAAACGACCGCTTGCTATGGCCGCTAGCCCAGACGCGCGTGGGCAACTCATGAAGCGTAGACCACGAACCAAACCGTGTTCCGGACGGGACTGAAATAGGACGAGACATTTTTGCTCCCCAATCGCGCGTACGATTGAAGGCGTATCGTATGTATGATATGCCGTCAATAACGTACCTACGAAAAGGCAGCGCCTTGACCGAATTTCATACGTATGCGACGCGGCCTCGCGTGGGCCGGACAAAAGAATGGGAGAAGCGCCTGACGCTTCCGCTGACCAGCGAAATGGTCGATCGTCTTGACGCGGCTCGCGAGCCCGGCGAGGACCGCCTTACCGTGATCCGCAAGGGCATCGAGCGCGAGCTGAAAGCCCGCGACCGACAGAAGGCGAGCAAGCTGCCCGAAAACTAGTTCCCGCTCGGCGTGAAGGTGACGAGGCCCTTGCCGATCTCGTCGATCTTGGCGAGCGCGTCGGCCAGTTCGGCGTCGGAGGCGGCCTTGTCCTCCGTCTGCTGCGCGGCGCGGGCGGCAGCGACAGCCGCTGCGAGTTCGTTGCCGCGATCGGTGGTGTACTGGTTCACCTGGGCTTCCAGGGCTTCCAGCTTGGCAAGCAGCGCGCTCTTGGTGTCGGACATGATGATCTCCAGTCGGGCGAGTTGGTCGGAGACGCGATAGAGCTGATGCTCCATGCGCCGGCTTCGGCCGCCGATGCTGCGCAGGACGGCGAAGAGGTGGCGGCACATCAGGGCGCGCAGCCGTGCGCCAGCGCCGCGGGAATGCGGGTCATGGTGGTCCTCGGTTGTGGGTGGATGCGGCGGCCTGGAGGCTCAGCCGGGGGTCAGAAGCCGCGGGCGTACCAATAGACAGGCGAATAGGCCTGGATCACGCTGCCGGGGTCGATCTGCCGGGGGCGGACGACAAAGCTCGTCGGTGCAATCGCATCAATCATCGCGACGAAGGCGCTTGCCGTGGCTCCGGACACCGGGGTCACGACGACGCTGCGGCAGGCGTTCGGGAACTGGATCGGGAAGCCGACGGTGGTGTCGCCCGATGTGCTGGCGAACCCCCATTGCTCGACCGCGCCATCGCTCCAGACTCGATAGCCGGTCGAGCCGCTAAGGCTCTGAGCTGTGAGGCGAACGACATTCCCTAGGGACGCGCTCACCTCGCTCGGGAGCATACTGAGGACGCGGATCTGCGTGAGCGCACCGCTTGTGAAAGCGTAGCCAACGATGAGGTAAGAACGCGAAGCCTTGATGTCGCCCTCGACCAAAGGCGTCCCATCCGCGCGCGTGACGGCTGCAGCGGCTGCACCGTCAATCGCAAGCGTCAGCGGGTTTGCCGTCAGCCCGGTCGGAGCCGCTGAGAAGTTGATGCGCAGCGAGAACGGATGCGTGATCGCGGGTGTGCCGCCTACCGTCGTCGGATCGATTAACCCCTGCCCGGTCGTCAGGGTGTAGGCGTTTTTGGGGCCGGCGGCCGCAGTCAGCGCCACCCCGATGTTGTCATCCCGCCAGAGCGCGGATGAGGCCATCATACCTCGGCAGCCGTCGTTGAGGCTCGAGGCGGGTTGCCCCTCCTGAAACTGCGCGCGGGCGTCTGCGGTCTGGTTGTCGAGGGGCGTAGTGCTCCACTGGTGCGCGGTCATTTACGGGCCACTCCGTGAGCCTGAAGCATGCTGAAAAACTTGGATGGGTCGAACATCTGCCGGGCCTGCTGCAGGCTGACCGGGTTGCCGCCGATGTTAGGCTGGCCCGGCAATCCACCGCCGCCGCCGGCGGCCTTCTGCAGGTTAGAGCCGACCTTGCCGGCGACTCCCTGCAAGGCGCTCATGACGCCGCCATACTGACTGTCGGGCTGAGGTGCCGCTGCGCCCGGTGCCGCCGGCATCATCGACTGCGCGGTGGCGCCCATGGCGGTCATCGGCTGGGCGGCGAGCGAGGAGACACCCGCCGGTGCGCCCTGGCCTGCCACCGGGGCGCCCTGAGCTTGGATGCCGCCGATGCCGAAGCCGCCACGCGCCGCAGTTGAACCAGCGCCCATGCCCGGGTTAGTCGCGCCGGCGGTTACGCCGCCGCCCATCGACGGCGACTGGCCGAACTTGCTGGTCCACAGGTTGGCGAACTGCGCCCCGGTCATGTCGGGCGAGCCGCCGTTTGAGGTGATGTTCCGAACTGGGACCACGTTCGCGGCGGGCGCATTTGGGTTGGCGAGGATCTTCGAGGCGCCGCCGCCACCCTGCTGATGCGCGAGGTAAAGCTCGCCGTCGGTTGGATCCCGGCCGAGCACCCGCTGAAGTTGCGACCTGTTCTGCAGCGCGTACTTGGCCGCAGCGTCCGCGCTCGCCTGCGGGTCGAACGGGTTCGATAGGTTGAAGGAGTCGGCCGTGCTCGGGATGAACTGGTAGAGGCCCGCCGCCTTGCTGCCGCGATTGAACGCATCCGGCCGGCCGCCGGACTCGATCTTGGCCATCTTGGCGAGGTAGTCGACGCTGATGCCCGGGTTGTTGCTCGCCGCCTGCATGATCGCGGCGTTGACCTCCGGCGCGAAGCCGTAGCGCGACAGATCCCCCATCTGCGGCTGGGCCTGAGCCTGGATCTGGGCCGGGTCTGGCGTCAGCGCAGGGATGGTCGCCGCCACGCCGGAGCCGTCAATGCCGGCGACCGATGGCCCAACCGACAGTTCGGGCAGTGTTACCCCTAGGACGCCACCAGACATTTTTACTCCAGGGATCTGGACGGAAGCTCGGCCGCACACCAACTTGTGCGCGTACTCAGAAGGAGGCCGTGATGCGGTCGCTCATCGTCGGATTGGCCCTGCTGGCCAGCACCCCGACTTTCGCCATCGACAAAAGCGCCGAGAACCTGCTCAAAGGCGCCAGCGCGCAGGCTGCGATCCAGCAGTTTTGCAGCGATCAGTTTCAGGTAGATGCCGACCTTTCCACCAAACTGGGCAAGGCCGCGCACGACGCCGCGTTTCAGGTGCTCGGAGAAGCTGACGGCGACACTGAGTTCCGGGGCGAACTTTCGCGTCGGTTCGACGAGGTGAAGTCTGCCGGCCCGCATCAGTGGTGTCGAAATCAACGCGCCACTTACAACGAATATAAAATCCCGGTCTTCAAGAACTGATGCGTCGCCTCATTCAGCCTGGATGGGTGCTGTTTCAAATTGCGGTCGTCGGCTTCTTCCTGTGGGTCGCCGCAACCGTAGAAACTAGCCAACCGCGGCAGTACGGTGTGATGTTGGTCGCCGGGATCTTCGCCGCTTACGCTCTCACGGTCGCTCTGCTGATCCTCAACGAAGGCCGCAAGGACGTGGCACGCCTCATCCAACGACGGCGCTCTGCTACCGGGATCGGACGCGAAGCTGCAGCGGATCAGCGCCTCGAGAGTCTTCGAACCCCTGACCGCCTCGGGCGACCTGGCTCAACAGACCGTCGCGGTTCGTGAGCAGTCGGTTGCCGAGGTAAGCCTGCATTGGGGCTGACATGAGTGCTCGGCCGGCCAGAGCCGGAGCGCCAAGCCCGGCGGCTGCTGCCAGCAGGGCTGTTTCGTTCGGCACGCCCATCATGGCGCCCGCACCAGCCGACCCGAGGACCGTTAGCGCATGCTGCGCCATGCTCCGGGGAGCCGTGCCAGAGTTTGGTAGCGGCGCAATCGCAGTGGCGGCCCGCGCCAGATCCGTCATGTCGCCCTGGCCTCGCACGTAGGCCGCCTTGTCCTGCCCGGCCACGGCCGAACGCAGCATGTTCGGCGAGACGTTGCCTTCAGCCGCCGAGACGCCGGCGCCCCCGACGGCCTTCTCCGCCGTCTTCATGGCTGCGTACTGCCGGCGGGCCTCGCCCAGGGCGCCCGCGTCCGGCGTGCCCGCGACCGACCGTTCAAACGCGCTATCCATGGCGTTGCGCAGGCCCTTCACAGAGTCCGCGTAGAGCGGATCGGTGGTCTTAGCGCCCTGCGCGAGTTTGGTCAGATCCGAGCGCGCCTGCTGGTAGACATCGCCTGGGATGGATCCGCCGCCAGCGATGGTCTGGTTGCGGACGTCGTCGATCAGGTCGCCAAACATGCCCTTCTGGAGAGGGGTGAGCTTCTTGCCGTACCGGTCGATCGTGTTGGCGATGTCGTTGCCCATCTGCGCGTCGTACTGCAGGGAATTCCGGCTTTGAACGTCGTCGAACACGCCGCCGATACGCTTGGCAGCTCCCCGCATCACGTCAGGCGTGAGCAGATCAGCATCCTCGCCGAAGCGCCGGGCCACGGCGCGGTTGAGTCCCTGCTTCTGAGCTTCCATCAGATGTCCGGCGCCCGAGCCGGCGAACGGCACGTCACTCAGCGTGCTCTCCATCCACTGGAGGGGCATCGAGCCCGTACGCTGACCTGCGGAAAGCGGGATGCCCTCGGCCTCAAGCGTATTCGTCAACGGGATCCGGCCTGCCGATGTCGTGATCGGCGTAATGGCGCGAGACGCCGCGATCGGTGATGCGATGGCCGCGGCGGCGCGGACGAACGGTTCGGCAGCGCTGCCCGCCGTCGCCTGACCTGCGGCCTCACTGGCGAGCCCGGGCACGCCGGCACCGAGCGCAAAGCGGCGCATGACTGACCCAGGCCCGAGCAACGCTCCAGGCACGAAGCTCGCGACCGTGTCGGCATACTTGCCAGCAGTCGTCTGCGGATCATAGGCGAGGCCGGATCCCTGATGGAATGCGTCGCCGCCGTAGTTCTCGAGCGTGGTCCGCGAGACAGGCGCCTTGGCATCGCGCTGAGCGGCAAGCTGGTCAGCGTTCTGCCCGGTCATACGTGCGTCGAGATAATCCTTTGCCCATGAAATACCCCTAGCAGCGTCCGCCGGCGCGCCAGCGATGCCAGCTACGCCCTTGTCGAGCCCCGATAGGGCCGAGCGACCGACGTCCGTGGCCAAGTCGCCCCACGAACGCGAAGGCGCTGCCTGGGCTTGCGCGGGCTGCGCCGCGACAAGCGCCGGGCTTTCCTCGACAAGCGTGCCGCCGAACATGGGGCGGGGCGCCTGCGGGGCGTCGTCCTCGATCAGAGTTCCAGTGAACGAGGGCATGGGCTACTTCCGGTACTTCCTGCCGTCCTGGGGGTCGACGTAGATCGCCCCCTTCGGCAGCGCGTCGAAGTCGGCTTGGGTCTTGGGCGAGGCCATGCCCTGGTTCTGCTTGGCGCCAAACGGCTGCAGTGATCCATCTTCGCCGAAGACGTGGCTCGGCCGGTAAGCAGGCCCGCCTTCCCGCGCCATTGCCTCGATCGCGCGCTGACGCTCCATGCGCTTCTGCTCAATGATCGGCTTGCCCTCGCCGGGCTGCGGAAAGTACTGCCGCTCGGCGCTGTCAAACTCGCTCGGCGCGATGGCCGCGCCCGACTCCCGACGGAGCTGCGCGTTGATGAAGCTGCGCTTGGCCTGCTCGTAGGACTGCCTGTCCTCTGACTTCATCGAATTCGGCACCATCGCGCCGATGGTGGCGCCGAATGCGTCCTTGTTGATGTCCTCGAGCTTGCGCAGCGTCTGCTCCGACCCGAGCATGCGATCCGAGAAGCCGGCCGCCTTGCCCTGCGTGTCGTTGAACTTGCCGGTCGCGAACGGATTGCCGCCGCGCTCACCGTCCGTCCGCCCCTCGACCGGGATCGGCGAGAGGGACTTGGTCTCGGGGTCGTAGAGCATGTCGCGCTTGCTGCCGTCGGGCTGCTCGACGCTGTGGATGGTCTTCCGCTCCGGAATGGCGGCGATGACCTTGCCCTCGGAGTCCATGCGGGTCTGGCCGGGCGCCAGATTGAAGCCGCGATCCGTGGCAGTGGCCTCGGCGTTCCGCTTCTTAACCTCGGGATCCTCTGGGCCGCCCGGGATGTAGCTGACGCCACCTGCCGGGTTCGGGGCATATCCGCTCGGCGGGCCCGACGATGGTCCCAGATTGCGCCACGTGGACGGATCCTGATCCGGCCGGCCGAGGAAGATGTTGCCGCCGACCGTGAACTGCTGGGGATCCTTGTTCATCTGAGACTGGACAGACGACAGGATCGCGGGGTTGAGCGTCGCGGCCTCAACCTGATCAGCCGACAGCCCCTTGCCTTTCAGGTAGGCGCGCGTGGCGTTCTGCGCCTGCTGCTGCTGCAGAAGCTGGTACTGCTGAAGCTGCTGCTTGACGCTGTTGGCCTGGCTGCCCTGATATCCCTGAAGGCCAGCCGCGAGGCCGGGGCCGAAGCCACGGTTACTCATCAGGCCGATGCCGACGTTCAGCAGCAGGTCGCCGATCGCGGGGTTGTTGAGGCCGTTGGCGAACTTCTCAAGGAAGCCGCCGCCACCTGCCTGACCGCTCGCCTGCGCGGCGCCGGTCGGGGAGACGGCCGAGGGCTGAGCGCCGGGAGGCTGCATCGGCCGGGGCGAACCGGACGTCGGCTGCCCTGACAGAGGGTCAAAGCTATTGACCGGCATCATCTGCGGCGCGGCCTGCGGGGCAGGCTGGGCGGGGCTCGGCGTCGGCGCGGGCATCGCCGGGGCAACCGGTCCGCCCATCTGCGGCGGGGCGGCCTGGGGCACGGGCGGAACGTTGCCACCTGCGGTCGGAGGCAGCATCGGCTGCTCCATCCGACGCACCGCGGCTTCGTCCATCGCGATCATGGGCGCGTTCTGGTGCGCCTCACGGCTGACTGCACCGGTCTGCGTCGGGCCGCCATCCTGCGGCGGCTGGAAACTGTTCTGGCCGCCACCCATGCCGGCGCGGTTGAACAGAAGCTGATCGGGCGAGCCGGGTTGCTGCTGCTCGGAAGCCCGCGCCTGCAGGCTTTGCATCACCATCGCCTGCTGGTCGGGCGATAGATCCGCAAAGGCGGGCAGCGCGCCGAAGGACAGTCCTGCGCTCACGGGCGAGCCTTTCCAGGTGACATGGGAGTGAGGAAGGCCCGGCCCTCAGGCTGCAGGCCGATCAGGTGGCGCTGGTCGTTACCGCCGATGTCGATGCCGAGCTTGCCGCGGTAGCTTCTAGGGTCGCTGTACTGGCTGAGGTTGGCCAGGCCCTTCTGCTGAAGGCCCAGCATAGCGTTCTTCAGGTCGGCTTCCGGCACGTCGGGCAGCCGATCACGGACGTCCCAGATCTTGCCGGTGTGCGAGTCGCCCTGCGCGTCGCTCACGGCCCGCAGCACCTGATGTTCAAGCGGGGAAGGCGGCTCTACGGCCGGTCGAGGCGCGACCTGCATGGGGGCGTAAGGCTCAGGTGCAGCGCCCGCGATCGGCGCCGATGGCTTCGTGCTGGTGTATTGCGACAGGGCGGCCTCAAGCTCGGCGATCGGATCGGCTGGCGGCGTTGCCGGCGTAGCGCCTGCGTCCAGTCCGCGTTGGATATTGGCGATGGCGTCGTCTGCGGCCCTGTTGGCGACGGGCGCTGCGGGCGTGCGGTTGAACCCAAGGGCAGCCTCCAGTGCCGCGATTGGATCCTCTTTCGGAGCCCCGCCGAACGACCGCAGCGCCCCTGCTGGCGCCTTGAACGGAAGCGAGCCCGTCATCGCGAGCCCGGCCATGCCGTTTGCGCGATCCATCGCCTCCTGCGTCGGGTGCCCATCCAGCCCGAACACCTGCAGATCGCCCGTGTAGGCGTCTCGAGGGGCAGTGGCAGCCGACGTCGCCATATCCTTAGCGCGACCGGCCGCGGCGCTCAGGAACTCACCAGCCCCGATCTGCCCGGACCTGAACTTCTCCATCAGATCGCCGCTCCGGCCGACCATGCCGCTGAGCATGGAGCCGATCCGGCCGCCCATGTCGCCGACGGCCTGAGCATCGCCCGTGGCGCCGTTCATCATGCCGTTGAGCACGGAGGACATGCTCGGCAAGCCGGCGCCCTGCAGACCCTGATCGACGCCGCTGGGGATGCCTTGCGGGGTCTGGGGCGTCTGCTGCAGCGCCTGCGGGTCGAGATTGAGAAGTCCGAAGCCGCCGGCCATGTCAGGCAGCCTTCTTCGTCTTGGCCTTGGCGGGCGCCTTCATCTGCGCAGCCTTCTCTGTGGCCTTGCCGTAGTCGACCGCCATCAGGTCACCGAGACCGGTTGGCACGATGGCGCCCGGTGCCGTCTTCTGCACCTCCTGCGCGAGCAGGCCGATCTGCGGAGTGTCGCCGCCCTTGTAGTTGTAGCGATAGATCGTCTGGCCGTCGTGGAGCTGGCCGACCGGCTCGACGTTCTCCTTGGCCCGCTCGTCGGACAGGAGTCCCTTGAGAAGCCCGCCGCCACCGCCCGTGCCCAGCCCGAGCAGCGACGACCCGAGGCCCAGGATCGACTGCAGCGGGCTCGCCCCGCTGGTCTTGGTCTGGCTCGTGCCCTGCGTGACCTGCGTGCCGCCCATGGAGCCGATTGAGGTCGGAAAACTGGCGTACTGCGAGAGCGCGTTCCATGGCGTCGTCTGCTGCTCGCTGAAGAGCTGCTGAGCCGCATCCAGGCTGGCTTGGTTCTGCTGCTGCTGCATGCCGCCGACCTGCAGGAGGTTCGACGCGGGCGCATACCGAAGGGCATCGACGGACGGTAGCAGCCCGGCGCTCTGCAAGGCGGTCGACAGCCCCTGCTGGCCCGCGCTGATGGTCCCCTGCGCCCGCTGGAGGCCGAGGTTGGCGTTGAACTGCTGCGTGTTCAGGTCGTTGGAGGCGTCCGTCGAGGCACCGGCGAGGTTGTTGCTCGCGCCTTGACCGTAGGTCGACAGCGCGCCCTGAGCCTGCTGTAGGCCGAGGTTGCTGTTGAACTGCCCGCCGGCCAGCAACTGCCCTAGCACACCGGCCTGTTGAGCAGCCTGGCTCTGCGCGAGCCCGGCGCCCGCCAGTCGGTTCTGGTTGTTGGTGTTCTGGACGTTGCTGATATCGCCGGTGATGCTCTGACCCAGGCCCAGACGGGCCATTTTGGAGGCGTCCATCTGGTTGTTGGCGGAAAACTGGTTCTGGCGCTCGGTGTTGTACTGGTTGGCATAGAGCGCCGTGTCGGTGTCGTTGATCGCCTTGGCCATGCCGGCGGCGAAGTTGCCGGACCCGTACCGACCGGACGCCGCGTAGGCCTCCTTGGTGGCGTTCGACGCGTTCTGGTTCGAGGTCTTGACCAGCGCCTGAACGAAGGGGTTCGTCGTCGGGTCAAGGAAGTCGCCGCGTGCCACGCCTGCGAGGTTCTGCTCGGCGTAGCTCGGCCCCTGCGTCTGGTCGAACAGCTTCTGAAGCTGCGGCTGCGTGGTCAGATCCTGCTGACCGTTCATGAAGTTGCTGGCGACTTGGCTGACCTGGTTGCCTGGGCCGTAGGTGTTGGCCAGGTTCTGCAACTGGCTGAGGTCGACGCCCTTGACGTTGCCGAGCAGACCGAGCGCCCCGACCTGGCCCTGCGTCAGGCCATCGCTGTTCAGTCCGGCCGCCTTGAGCACGCTACCGGTGCCGGCGATGTTCGGGATGCCCTGCAGCATCGCGACGCCCTGCTGGGTGTAGGGCGACAGGCCGTTGTTGGCCAAGGTGTTCTGCAGATAGCTCGTGCCGATGCCGCCGGAGTTGTCCGACGCGGCCTGATCGCGCGTGCTCTGGATGCCGGCGCTCTGATCGTTCGAGAAATCTGCGACCCGCTGGCCGGAGTAGATCCCGTTGCCGATGCCTGCCTGATAGAGGGTCTGCGAGTCGTTCAGCGCGGTCTGGAGCCCTTGGATGGCCGGGGCCCACGGGTCCTTGGTCGAGACCTGCGTCGAGTTCTGGGTCTGGGTCTGTCCGCCGCCCATCAGTTCAGTTCCTTCCGATAAGAGACGGAGCACGCGTAATCTGGCATGATCGCGGCCCAGCCCGGCCGGCCGACGAAGTTGATGCTCTTGCAGCCGATCCGGCGCGCACCGGTCTCAATGGCGTTGATGGCGTAGCGCCAGACACCGCGCCCCCCAGAGCCCCCGAGCGCCAGCACCCAAGCGGTGCGCGTGCCGTCCTGATGGTCGCGCACCTGCGAGACGCCGGCGGCGACCGGGGGCTCGCCAAGCTCGCCAATCAGCATCAGGGCGCCCTCGCCGCGCTCGCAGATGCCGTAGAGATCCGCCGGCGTCAGTTCGCTTGGAACCCGGGCGCACGCGCCCTCAATCCATGGCAGAACCTGCGGCCACGTGAGTGGCAGCATCTCAGGCGACACTGGAGTCATGTTCATCGCTGGATGAGGTAATCGAAGATGCAGCCAGCCGCCGCAGCGGGATGCGAAATGGTGAACTGGCCAGCGTCGGACCCTGAATGCCACCAGCCGGAAGCCGCCGCATTGGCGGTAAGTGGCGACAGGAACACCGCGATCCCTTGAGCGCTGAGCTGATCCTGCACCACCGTGACGGTGGCACCTGGCGTCAGGGTGAGCGTCCCCCTGGCATTGGTCGCGCCGGCGGCCATCTCTCGCACGGCCCGGGTGACAGGAACGCCAGTCTCATTCGGGGCTGGGATCTGAACCGTCACCGCATGCCCTCGGCGGAACGCAACATCGGCTCGACCGCCTGGGCGTAGGTCCACGGGTCACCGGCTGCGATCCGAACGTCGACCTGATGGTAACGGCCGGACGCTCGGCAGGGTGCGAAGCGCTCCTTGTTCGGCGCGCTCTCCGGCCGTGGCCGCGGTGCATCGGTGACGGCGAGGCTTTCCCGGGTGGAGACGGTTGCGAACCACGCCGCCGCGTCGGTGTCGACCCGAACGCCGTCCGCGTAGGCTCGCCGGGGTCGCCCGGTCTGCACCCAGGCGGTCCCGATCCGCGCCTCAAGGCTCGCACCCTCGAGCAGGGCCAAGCGGTTGTCGGCCCCGAACACGCCAACCAACGGCACGCCGCCGGAGAACAGCGCGCTATCGGACGACAGCCCCTGCACGAAGCCGTAAGGGGTCGTGCCGCGGTCGATGTCCTCCGAAACGTTGTCGAAGGAGAGCGGCGCGGTCTCTGCGCGCAGCCAGTGCCGCACGAACACGTCGATGTTCGTCCAGCGATCAAGCACGAAGTCGTACACGATGGCGCGGTCGAGGGACGTCGGGTCGGCCGCAGTTTTGCTCTTGAAGGCCCAGAACACCCGTGTCCCCGTCGGATCCGAGGTCGCGACGCAGGTCTGGATGTAAGTCGGGTCGCGATTGGCCAGCATCCAGCGGTTGACCCGCTCCTGACCGATCGGAACCGAGGCGCCGTTCTGGAATGCGTAGAAGCCGTCCCGGTCCAAAAAGTAGATGATCGCGCCGATCTTGACGATCGACCACGGCGCCACCGCCCCGCGGTCCTCCTCAAGTTTGGTCCGCTGGAAGACCTCTCCGGTGCCAGCCGCGAACACGAACTGCTGGATGGCGCGTTCCTGAAACACCACGCCGACCTCGCCACCGACGAGACCGGTGACGCGCCCGCCGTCGGGGAGGATCTGAATGTCGCTGTCGTTGATGCCGGGCGTCCAGTAGGACGGGTCGCCGATGCCGGACCATTGCACGGCAGCCTCGTTGCCGAGCAGGCCACCGAGCATCACGAACTCATTGACGATCGCCACGAACCGGGCGTTCGGCGGCGGATCCGGCGAGGTGTAGGCGAGATCCGCGAACTTCGTCGTGGCAGGGGGCGCCGCGATGTCGATGGTCTGAGGCCGGGCGCCAGTGTGGACCGCGATCAGCTTCGATCCGTAGAGAGCGAAGGACCAATAATCCTCCGGCGGCAGCAGGTACGCGCTCGGGCCAGAGACATCGTCCCAGCCCAGCGTGGCGCCGTTGAAGCGATAGAGCTTCGTTGCGGTGCCAGCATACACCACCCAAGCGCCAGTCGAGAGCCGTACCGAGATCGAGCCCCGGCACACGCCAGGCAGCGGCAGGGTCACAGGTACGGGCGACGGCACGGGGCCGTAGCCGTTGGCCTGCGGGAACACGTTGCGCGCGATGGCGGCTGACGCGCTATCGACCGCAACCCGATCCGGCTCCCAGGCTCCGAACGGGACTGCGAGCGGCGGCGGCTCAACGGCGGGGACGGCGGAACCGCTCAAGGCATCGCCTCCGCGCTCATGACCCGCGAACGGCCCCAGCGGGCATCACGATCGGCCGAGTTGAGGTCAGCCAGAGCAGCCGCAGTCTGCTGCTGCCACATGGCGGCACGCTCGTCGTTCTTGAGGAACATCTCGGCCTCGGTCAGAACCCCGTAGAGGTAGAGGTCGAAGTGCGCGAGCAGCAGCCAGTCGTTGAGCACGCCGGAGAGGTAGATCGGCACGCCGCGATAGTAGGTCAGGTTGACCGGACCCGACGGCATCGGGAACAGCGTCGTGCCCTTGATGGTGAACTGACGCGGGATGCCGCCGGCACAGCCGTAGGGGTACCCCGACGTCAGCATATCGGGCGTGGCGTACTCCAGCGGCTCCGACCATGAGCCGATGCTGCGCACGCTGCGCCAGGCCTGATAGTCGCTCGGCAGCGAGCACGTTCCGGTCAGCGGGTCCGGTGTCAGGATCGCCTGAGCTTCACTACCTCCGACCCGCAGAAGCCGGTTCAGCTTCGACTGGAAATTCCGGATCCAGATCGGGAAGGTCGGGGCAAGCTCGGGCCGGTCGAGGTAGTCTAGCACCTGCGTCTGCAGATCGGCGAACGTGCCGCCGAGCGTCTTCACAATCGCGCCGTCGGCGGTGATGAAGTCGGTGTCGGCCGTCAGTGCGAACGCCGTACCGTAGGCGTGAGACGACAGATCCGCCCCGGGCGTCACGGTCGGCGCAAACCGCCCCACGACCGTCCCCGCAGGGGCGTTCAGCGGAACGGTGTTGCCGAACAGGGCGAAGGAGAGCGTCATCAGCGCCTCAGTCTGCTGAGTAGATGCGGACGTAGTCGACCAGCATTTCCATGCAGCCGCTTGCCGGGACATCGACGGGCCAGCCGCCACCCACCGACAAGTCGATCATCGCGAAGAAGGCGCCGAGGTTCGGGTCGTTCGCGCGGTAGAGCGGGAAGCGCACCAGTTCCTTCTCGTCGAAGTACCAGATCGCTTCCGCGTCCGTGATCCGCAGGCCGTAGGTGTGGAACTCGGTCTGGGTGTTGGCACCGCCGAGCATGTCGTCGAAATGCTTCTGCTGGTACTTTTCACTCGCGCCAGTCTGGCCCGGCCAATCGTGGATCGTGCCGACATACCCGAGCGGGAACTGCCCATAGCCTTCGATGATGTCGATCTCGACACCGCCCGCCGGGTTGTTGTTCCCGGCCACGTTGCCCAGCCAGAACGCCGGCCAGGCGCCGCGGACGGCGGGCATCTTCGCTCGCATGACGAAGTAGCCCTTGCGCACGGCACCCGGCGCCCGTCCGTTGGGGAAGCAGCTTGAGATCTGGCCCGAGTACCACCGCCGGCCCCAGCCTTCGGGGTCGGCGTACCCAGCGTCGTAGAAGGCCCGGATCGACAACATGCCGTTGGTGACCGTGTAGACCCGCGAGAACTGCGGCTCGTCCTTCGTGACGAAGTGAGCGCCACCGTACTGCCCGCCATCCGGCTTTGGGCCGATGAACCACTTGGACTGGTCGAGTGCCGTGCCGCTGAAGTCGTCCTCGAAAACGAGCCTCAGCGATCCTAGAAAGGGGCGACGGGCTTCCCGGCGCTGACGTTGACCACCACCTGAATTGTCCGGCGGATCTGCGTAGCCGGGCCGCTCCACACGGTGACATCGATCGGGAACGGACCATCCGGCAACGTCGAGACATCAACCTGCGCGGAATAGCTCGCCGCCCCGCTCAGCGTGATTTCCGGGGTGACGTGGCCGTAGTCACCGGACGTCTTGTGGAAGGCGACGTTGTACCACTGCGAACCGACCGAACCGGACAGAGTCGCCTTGGTGGCTGACGTGCCCGCGCCGACCTGAACGGTGAAGGCATCGACGGCCGGGGTTGTCCCGCTGCCAGTTCCGCCGGTCGAGCCGGTTCCGCCGCCGGTCGAACCGGAGGCCGGCGCCGGCAGGGCGGCCGCAAGGGTCGACTGCCACTTGGCTGCCATCAGGGCGGCGAGCGGTGCCTTGGGGTGAAGCTGGTCCTGGTAGTAGGTCGTGCTCGCCGGATCCTGCGCCTCCGGGATCGCCGCGAAGTCCACGAGATAGTCGGCGCCGATGGTGCGATAGTTCGCCCGCAGCCAAGCGTTGTAGGCGGTGACGTAGCCCTGCTGGGTTGCATTGACCGAAGCCGCGAACCCGGTGCCAACTGGCGTCAGGGTGCAGAGGACGACGACGAAGCCGGTGGCCTTGGCCTTGGCGACGTACTGCGTGACCACGGTGCGCAGCGCGGTATCGGTCGAGCCGTTGGACAGGATGTCGTTGATGCCACCGAGGATCGAGATCGTGTTGATCGTCGAGGCGTTGAACTTCGGGGCGTCCTGCTGATCGTACTGCGCGAGGGCGTGCGCAAGCGTGTCGCCCACGTAGGCGTCGTTGTAGATCGGAATGCCGGCCGAGGCGGCGATCAGCTTCGGATACTGCTGCCCATCCTGCAGGCCAGCGCCGAACGTAATGCTGTCCACCTCGAACAGAACTCCCCTGATCGCGGCGGTGCTGGGAGAGGTCGTCGGCGTGCCCGTCGAGGCCGGTGGGGTCGCCGCTGCCGGGACCAACCTGGCCCGAAGGTCGGAAAACTGCGCGTCGGATGTCGCTTTGTAGGCGTCAAGCATTGCCGCAATGTCGGTCATGGTCAGCGTCCTATCAGTTGATTACGAAATGTAACTGAACGCCGGAACGATGGCCGACACTGCGCGGGCGATGCTCGTCCCCATGTCGTTGTACATCGGCGTTGCCGGATGCACGTTGCCGCTCATCCAAGTTGGGCTCTTAGCGAGCTGCGACTCTTGGGTCACGTACCGCTGATGCCAGTCGTACATGATGCCGATATTGCGGGCGGCTCCGATCTCGCGAAGCGCATCGCGATACTGCTGCCAGAGTGGGGGTGATCCGGTCTCCATCGGCGAGCTAGAGACGACGGGCGGTGCAACCATGAAGAACACGTCGATGCCGGCTGCCCTGATCGCGGCGACGCCAGTGTCGATGTTCGACTTGAACGCAGCCTTCGTTGTGCCCGCGAGATTGCCGTCGTTGGTGCCGAGCTGAAGCCCGACGCAGTCCGGGTTCCAGGCGAGAATACCATCGACAGACCCGTAACCGCCCACACCTTCCGCCATGATGCTGCTGGTGCAGCCACCCTTGCCGGCGTTGATGATGTCGATGGAAGGGTTCTGGCTATCCCAGCAGTTGGCGCCGTCGATGTAGTTTTTCCCGCCGGAGATATAGCGGACGTTCAACGTGCCGTTGGTGGTGCGGGGAACGGTGAAGATGATCCTCTTCATGCCCCCGGAATTCGTCTGCACGACCCCCGAGGTGACGAGCGTGCCACCGTTCATGCTGACGCCGAACACGCCACCGCCGTCGTAGTAAACGACCTCAACCCGATCGACCGCGCCCGTCGTGACGAAGTTGATGGCGTCGCCCGCCGTCGTCATCTCGAAAAGCTGACCCGCAAGCGTGCTCGCCCCGCCGATCGTCGCCGTGCCCGTGAAGCTGACCCGGGTGTCGATCTGCGGCCCCTGATTGCCGAAGCTGACGAAGCTGTTGAGGTTGCCGCCAGTCAGGTGCGCGGCCATGAAAGCCGAGGTGCTGGTCGTGGGCCTGGCATTGTTGGGACCGGCGTCTTGGAAGCCGACCGTGATGCTGTCGCCGACCATCAGCAGCCGGGTATGCGTTCCGGCGGCCTTGGTCTTCGTGAACTGCGTGCTGGTGTCGTATCCATAGGCCTCTGCCGGCGCGAATGAGGGCGCGGAGACCGTGATCTGAGCCGTCGATGTCCGCGGCGAGCCCGTGGCTCCTGCCAGCGTCTCAACGAGGCTAATCGTAGGCGTGCCCGCAGCGCTGAACGTGCCCGAGACGGTCGAGCCAGACACGGTGAGCGTCGTCCCATTGCTCGACGTGGCCGTGACGGTTGAACCGGATGTCTTGCCGGTGATCGTGCCCGAATAGGCGCTGCCGGCGGTCGCGGTAAGCGGCGAGAGTGTCAAAGCGGAAAGCGTCGGACCAGCGGCAACCGGCGTGGTCGAAACCTCTGTGCTCTGCGCGCCTTCACCGGCCGAGTTCACGGCCGAAAGGCTGTAGAAATAGGTCGTGCCGTTGGTCAGGCCGGTGTCTGTGTAGGGGCTGGTCGTGCCAATCGTGCCGACCAGCGCGCGCGAACCTGATGCTGTGCCACGATAGAGCTTGTGGCTGGTGATCGCTGCCCCGTTGGCGGCGCCGTCCGTCCAGGCAACAGAGATCTGAGCGGTGCCAGGGGTGAGCGTGATCGTAGGCGCCGCCGGAGCGGTCGCTTGGACCGGTGCCGCTGCCGCGGTCAGCGTGATTGAGGCTGGGTTTGTAAGGCCGCCGCCATTCGACGTGCTGATCGCCTTGGTGCCCGCGCTCGCGGCGGTGTACGTGAAGGTTGCGGTCGGATTGTTGCTCGCGCCGAGCGAAACCGAAGTTGGCGTGAACGTCCCGCCGTTTCCGCTGTCGGATGGAGTGACAGTGACAGGGGCACTAAGTGCGCCCTGCGCAGCGACGGTGAAGTTGCTCGACGCCGTGCCCGCCGTGCCGCTCGTCGGACCCGTAAGCGTGTAGGCCGTCGCAGGCTGCGGGACGGCCGCAGCCGCCATGGCCTGCGAAACTGAGAAGTACGGCGTGCCATCCAGATAGGAGAAACGGATCAGGTTAAGAATGCCGGAGGTGTTTTTGTAGCCAGACGATGTGCCAAGCTCGGTGAAGCCCGAGAACGTGACCGTGCTAACGCCATCCGCCACCAACGGCAAAAGGCATGTGCCGCCATTGGCGACCGCGCCAACGCTCAGCGAGAGGGCGCCCGAAACGAAGAGCCTCGGCATCGTTTTGTTGCTGTCGAGCGGGATGACAGTCGCCGCAGCAACTGCCATCGGCAGGACATCGGCCGGCGTAATCGGGCGAGACATCAGGCGGCAACCCCATACAGTTCTTGGGCATCTGCTCCGAGGAGCTGCTGGCCATCGCTGCCAGCCAGGAGAATGAAGCCCGGTGGCGCGGATGGCCCTAAAGGCGCTGCAGCGACCGCAACCGAGGCCGTTGACGTGAACGGAGAACCGATCGCGCCAGTCAGGGTCTCAGTCAGCGTGATCGTCGGCGTCCCAGCGCCTGAGAATGTGCCAGAGACGACGCCGCCGGAGACTGTCAGGGCCGTGCCGTCGCTTGACACCGCAGTGACCGTAGATCCGGCTGTCTGGCCGTTGATCGCTGAGGCGAATATGATGGTGGCAGTCGCGCCTAGATTTAGAAGCGAAAGCGCGCCGAGCTTGGGCGCCCCCGCCGTCACCCCGATCAGTTCTGTCCGGGTGAACGGCGGCTGCGCGCCACTGGTATCGACCGCCCGCCATGTGATGCGGAACGCTTGGCCGACGCCGACAAAGCTCGGCGACGCGACGGTCAGCGTACCGGTGCTCGGATCGACCGTGAAGGCACCACCGGCGTCATCATCGAGGCTGTAGAGGAAAGCCATCGCTTAGCCCTGTGCCGGCAGCGGCCACACGCCGGACAGATCGCCGAGGCTGACCCGCTGGGCGCGATACAAGCTCTCGTCGACGTCGGCAGCCGTGAACCCGAACGCGTCCTTGAGCTGCAGGAGCTGCGCACGAAGCACGTTGTTGGAGTAGTTCAGTCGCTCGGATGCGACCTTGCCGATCCGCTGCTTGGCGGGATCAGAAGAGGACACGAGTGCTGCCACCTTGGCGGTGACATCGTCGATGCGGCCCCAGAGCATGAGGCCGACGCGCCAGTCGCCCAAGGTCGGATTGTCGGGAACGGTCGGCGCCGGCGGCTTGTAGACCGTGAGCGCGCCATTGATAAACCGATGGCCGGCCTGATCCGCTAGATAAGCCTGCCAGTCCTGTTCGGAGACAGCGAACGCGCCAGCCGGAATGCTCGGGCTCACGCCTTCGACATAGAAGGCGACGCGATCGGGGTTCGCGGCGTCTACGGTTGCGAAGATACCCATGTCAGTATCCTACCGCGTGCCATGCGACGATTGCGGTCGGTGACGTAATCCCGCCGCCAGCCGCGACATCGCGCACACGGGCTCCGAACGAAGACTGCCCGATGCCATCGACCATGCAGGACAGGGCGTCGGAGGTGTTGCCGAGAGGGCTAGCGACTGCAGATTTGCAAGCGTTCGGGAAAGTGAGCGGATAGGTGATGAACGTATCGCCCGCGACGCTGGTCTGGCCCCATTGCTCGATGAAGCCGTCCGACCACCTGCGATACCCGGAGGCCCCTGAGATGCTGTAGGCGGTGACGGAGGCGGTGCCGTTGCCGTTTCCGGTCCCTGCCCCGATGTTCGTGCGCGCCTGCGCCTGCTGGGCAGTTGTGAGCGTCTGAGCCGCATACTGAACGGCTGGGATCGCAGCGACCGCGGCGCCGACGAAGGACGTAGTCGCGAGCTGCGTGGTGTTGGTGCCTGCCGCAGCGGTCGGGGCCGTTGGCGTGCCAGTAAGGGCCGGCGAAGACAGCGGCGCCAGCAGGGCGAACCGGGCCGCGACGCTCAAGGAGGTCAGCGCCTTGGCGTCATCGGTTCCGGCCGCGACATCGCTCTGCGCTGCCTTCGGGACGGTAATGGTACGATCAGCCGTGAGATCGCCGCCACCGGTGGCCAGGCCGCCCGACAGGATCTGGCGCGAGGTTGCAACGCCGCCTGTGCCGGTTCCGCCCCCCGCGCCGCCTGTCGCCACCGCCGTGGCCACAAACTGCGTCGTGGCGATCT